>DAOVAK010000022.1 GCA_030671095.1 Deltaproteobacteria bacterium
TGGCTTTTATTTTCTCATCCGGTTTAAGGAGAATGTATGAGGTATCCGTTACATCGTCCTGCTCCCATGTGCTCTTTTTCCCGGAAAAGTAGTTTTCCAAAAAGGTGTTGTACTTATCCCTTATTCCCACCCTGTCGGCCAGGTCAAAATAGATATCCAGGGTGTCTTTGAGTTCATCTTTGGGTTCAACGACTGGCATTCTCACATGGAAGCTCCATTTGTCCAGGCCTGTAGGATAGTTGAAGAAAAAACCGATGGATGAGGCGATGTCATAGCTTTCATAGGCATGAACATCAGGCAAAACGATATCAGCGAACCCTTCCGTGGTTTCATTATGAATGGTGTTGATCGAAAACATGAAAGGAATCTTGGCCAGAAAATTATCTATCGTTTTTTCACTCACGATGTTCATGACTATGTTTCCGCCGTACATCCCGAAGACTTCCACCTCATAGGGTCGTCCTATATTAGTCCATATTTCGTCGAAATCATCCGTGTAGGGGTAAGGATTCATGCTGGAATCAGCCATGACGTCGAGAAGATTAACCATACCAGGGCCAGTAACCTCATGGGGAGGCCAGGGCGTTCTGGTGTGCCAGAATCCAGGGGTGAGCATGCCGTCCACACCGCTATACGGTTCAAAGCGAGGGCGGCTCGTCTCAGGATGGCCAAAGCTCCTTACCGTTCCGGAACCGACTATTCCGCCCGGCACGTCCTGATTGCCCATCAATACATTGAGTAAGTTCATGGCCAGGTACTGGTGAAAGGCGTTCTGGTGTGTCTGCACGCCCTTGTATCCGACCACACAGGCTGGCCTGTAAGGGAATGTCATCCCCCCAATTTCAATAGTGCTGCCAATTTTTGCATTTTCCACAAGTTCATGGGCTAAGCGTATGATCCGCTCTTCAGGTACCGTGCTAATTTCTGAAGCCCATTTCGCGTCATATTGCTTGAGGAGTTCTTTCCAGAGATGGAAGGCTGGGTGGCATTTCACGTCATTGACAGAATATTCCCCTTCTATGGCGGGATGAGACAAGGTTGGGTCATCATAGGCCTTGGCTTTATTATCCTTCTCGTCCCATATGAGCGGCTTTCCACTCTCCTTATCCCTTACAAACAGCCTGTCCGCACCAACGAGATATACCCCATTGGTCTTATTTCTGATGTACTCTTTATCGTAGGTCCCTATGTCATGCACTATGATTCTAGCCATGGCCAAGAATACGGCAATGTCGGTAGCAGGTAAGATGGGAATCCATTCGTCCGCATCTGCTCCAGCCTTAAAACCTATGGGGTCCATGACAATGGTCTTCATACCCCTGTCTCTTGCGGCTGCTGCCTGGCGCATGGATGTGACAGCCATACGCCCCCCACCATGTCCCTCATTTCCACCGCAGCGAAGAACAAGATTGCAATACCTGTAGTCTGGGAGTATATCCCAAGCTGCGTGCATCAAGGCACCGGCATGATGCGCCGCGGCACCGCACTGCGATCCCACGCCACCGAAGGCCTGGTTAAGACTACCGCAAGCAAGATAGAAGAAACTCGTATATATGGTGGCCTTAAAGGGTGTCCCAGGACCGGGAGTAAAAGACCATACAATGGACCTGGGGTCATATCCCATGGCCGCTTTAAGCTTTTCAGAGATCGTACCAAGGGCCTCTTCCCAGGAGATTCTCTCCCACTTGGGATCTTCATAAAGCCCTTTCTTGGGATTGGTCCTCTTCACGGGATACTTGATCCGGTTGGGGTCATGAAAGTCCATGATGGTGGCCACACCTTTGCCACACAAGCCCCCTTGTCCGCCTAGATCGCTCTCAGGTACCCCTTCTATGGCAACCGGGACACCATCAACAACTCTGATCTTAACGCCACAGAGGTTGTAGCAACCCGAACAAACGGAGTAACCCCAGTAATCCTTAATGTCTGCATTTGCTGTCGCTTTATCGTTCATAATGACTCCTCCTATTCATGTCAGACAAAGACCAATGGTGATTTCGCATTAAACGACGGGTGAATAGAGCGCCCCCTTCAGGATACAGTAACGGATCGTCAAATCGCCTATAAGCCCACAGGCAACAGCGGCCAGTATGAGAGCGGGGGCAACCGAGGCGATGCCAACCGAGAGACTGTATAAGACCACGATAATAGGGAAAAGCAAGCCAATGATCACAGCGCCAAGATAGAAGTGCAGGGCAAGGTCTCCCGCAATAATCCTTTTCACCGAGGCCCATCCGATTGGTGATGAAGAGGTAATACTTATCAGGTAGAGTATCAACACCAGGGCAAAGCTCGGTAGCAGTATACTTATCCAGAGCTCAAGCTGTTCGATGGGGGCACCGGTTAAAAGGTGAACAGCCAATAGGATTTCAGCCCCACTCCAAAGACCTGCAACCACATAGCTCATGGGCAAAAGGCCGCTATTCCATAATGGTACGGCTCTCACATAGCTCATGAGCATGCCCGCGTAAATGGCCACAAGAATACAAAGCAGGCCCACAATGATTTTCAATACCATGAAATCTCGAGCTGGCATCAAATAGGAGAGAAGAATATAAAGGGCTCCGAGAGCGCCGAAAGAACCAAGAAAGATGCCGCCCCTGGAGATCCAGGAAGACTGCGGTCTCAGAATGGCACGGTATGCCCTCAGCGGGTGCCCCATATGCATCATGAAGAAGCCGCAGCCGAGAACAAGGCAGAGAACCCAGCCTAAAATCATTCCCAAAGGATTCTTAAAGAAGATGGAGACGAAAAATAATCCGGCTCCTGTCTCAGTGAAGAAAAGGGCCAGCCATATGGTTTTTCCTCCACCTTCAATCCATTCCTCCTGCGGAGTCGGTTTGGTCATCCATTCATAATTCATTAATTTCGTGCCCCTTTCTTACCTCCTTATATCATTCTTTCCGCTCGACGAGCACAGCAAACGCGGCTCCTGTTCCGCCTAGCTCTCGGCGCGTTCTTGCCTTTTTTTGATCGCTTTTAGGACCTTCTCAGGGGTAATGGGGAGGTCCTGAATTCTGACCCCGATTGCATCGAATATGGCATTCCCGATTGCCGGGAAGATAGCAACAGAAGATCCTTCTCCCACCTCCTTAGCTCCAAAAGGGCCTTCAGGATCGATACTTTCCACAAATATGTGCTCGTTTTTCAAAGGGATATCCATTGACGTGGGCATCTTGTAATCCATAAAGGATGGATTCAGCACATGGCCATCCTCCTTATCCCTTTGCAACTCTTCAAAAAAGATTTGCCCCATCGCCTGTACCCAAGCCCCATCCAGCTGACCCGAACAGAGTACCGGGTTCAAGGCCTTGCCTATATCGTGGGCACCCACGGCAGTCAAGATGGTTATCTTTCCCGACTCAGGATCCACCTCCAGTTCGACCACATCGGCAGCAAAGGTATAGGCGGCTGAGATATTGCCTTTTCCGGTCTTAAAATCGATGAAATCAATTCCCGAATCGTAGCTGCCCCTTCCGATGATCGTCTTGTTCTCCTTTCCCATCTTATGCTCCGCATATCGAATCAATCTATCGAGTTTCATAGCCCGATCGGGACTGCCCTTGGGAAATACCTTTCGATCCTTAAATTCAAGATCCTCTATGGATATCTCAAAGGCTTTACTTGCCACTTCTGCAAGTTGCATCTTTGCATCTTCAGCAGCAATTTTTGCTGCATTACCAGAATAGAAAGAGACCCGGGATCCGTAGGTCCCTGGATCAATGGGTGTGAAGTCGGTATCGACGCCGGGATTGATGTAGACATCTCCAATGGGAAGACCCAATACCTCTGCTACGATCTGGGCGATGATCGTCGACGATCCCTGACCAATGTCTGTTGCCCCTGTCAGTACAGAGGCTGTCCCATCCTCGTTCATCTTGACGACACAAGAAGCCGAGTTATGCCCACTCAGTCTCGCTCCCGTAATAAAGGATGAGGTCCCCATGCCAATCCCACGAAAAGGCGGGAGCTTGCCCTTCTTCTCCTTCCAACCCGAGGCCTTCGCTGCCTTCTGCACACACTCCTCAAAGGCACAACTGGTGATTTTATAGCCACCGGGAGTCTCGTCCCCTGGGTGGAGGGCATTTTTTATGCTCACCTCGGCTATGTCGAGCCCCAGATCATTACACAACATATCCAGTTGCTGTCCCAGTGCCCATCTCAGTTGTGCAATACAGTGACCTCGCAAGGAACCGCAAAATCCCTTGTTGGTAAATACACGGTAACCGTCGTATTTGAGGTTGGGAATTCGGTAGGGGATATCGACAAAGAATGCCGGCAAGGCAATACTGACCGGTCCGATGGTGGAATAGGCCCCTCCATCTGCTATGGCATGTACCTGGATTGCCTTCAGGTAACCATCTTTTGTCATTCCGGTCTTCGTCCTCATATAGTAGGGATGGCGCATCTCCCCCATGACCAGAACATCTTCCATCGTATAGACAAATTTAACCGGCATTGCTGTCTTTTTCGATAACATGAGGGCACAGAAATCAAGTGCAAAAGGGTCTGATCGAGCAGAGCCAAAACCACCTCCCACATATGTCTGGATCACCCTCATCTTACTCGGGGGAAGCCCGAAGGCCATCGCCAATTTCCTGTACACAATGTAGGGGCTTTGCTTATTTCCCCAGAGGGTTGCCTTCCCTGAGGGGTCCCAAAGACCAACCGATGCATGAGGCTCCAGGAAACCGTGCTTGATGGCCTGGGTACTGAATTCATCCTCTCTCACATGGTCCGACTCCTGAAATCCCTTTTCCACCTCACCAAGATCCAGATGCTGCTCCGCGCCGATGTTGTTCTTCACATAATCATGTATCTGAGGGGCTCCTTCTTTCATGGCCTCAAATGGATCAAACACTGCTGGAAGCTCCTCATATTCCACCTTGATGAGATCCAAGGCTTCTTCTGCAATGTCTTCATTGATGGCAGCCACCGCTGCCACCTCGTCTCCGATGTAGCGTACCTTATCCTGAGCCAGTGGGGTCTGATCCCGAGACGTTGCGGTAAATCCGTATTTCATGCCCCATGGAAAGTCTTTGCCCGTGATAACGGCCCTGACCCCTGGAAGCTTCAAAGCCTTGCTCGTGTCAATATTCAACATCTTTGCATGGGGTACCGTGCTTCTTAGGACCTTTCCATAAAGCATCCCGGGCAAAGAAAAGTCAGCCCCATAGACAGCCTTGCCTGTAGCCTTTAATATCCCATCGACTTTAGGGACACCTTTACCAACGACGGACAATTCCTCTTTCATCTTCTATGCCTCCTTCCTCATTTTCTCGGCTGCCTTCAACACCGCATCTATGATTTGGAAGTAACCTGTGCACCGGCATAAGTTTCCAGCAATGGCCCTCTTGGCCTCCTCCTCCGTGGGCTGGGGGTTCTTGTCCAGGAAGCCCTTGGCCACCATGATCAGTCCCGGAGTGCAAAAACCGCATTGTATGGCTCCATACTCCACGAACGCTTGCTGTACAGGATGGAGCTGTTCCCCCTGAGCTAAGCCTTCGATCGTGGTGATCTCTTTTCCTTGAACGCTCGCGGCAAGGACAAGGCAAGAGTTTACCTCTTTGCCGTCAATCAGAACCGTGCAAGCCCCACATTGTCCTTCATCGCAACCCTTATGAGTGCCTAATAGTCCCAAGTTTTCTCGGAGCACTTCAAGAAGGGTTCTTCGATGGTCAATCTCTTCCTCATAGGCCATGCCACTGATACTAAATTTCATCAGTTGTTTCATTTTTCGCCCTCCACTTGATTGAGCTCATCAATTTCTCCTAGATCCTTATCGTTTCATTGTCTATTTCATTTCCCAGGTTGTAGAACTAACCTGAAGCTGCCTTTGCCCTCTCCCAAGATTGCTTGATGGCCTTTTTGGTCAAGACCCTTACCATCCCCCTTCGATACTCAGCAGAGCTCCTTATATCATCAATGGGACTTGATTCTTCTGAAGCCAGACTCCCTGCAGTTTCAATCAGAGTGTCACTGAGTGGTTTTCCTCTCAAAGCCTCCTCTGCTTTTTTGGCCCGCACGGGAATGGGTGCTACGGCTCCCATTGCAATCCTTATCTCCTCACAGATGTCTTTTTTTGAATTGCGGGCCAAATAGGCAGCCACTCCGACTAGCGCCAAGTCCATTTCCGCTCTAAGGGTGTGCTTGAGGTATGTCCCAGCTTCACCAGGGCGGGCAGGAGGAATTTGAATTTCGGTCAACAGCTCAAGGGGCTCCAACGCCGTTTCGCCGGGACCCTTAAAGAAGTCTTCCACCAAAACCGTTCTTTCTCCCTCAGGGCCTAAAAGCTTCAATCTTGCCCGTAATGCAATGAGAGGCGGGGCCGTATCGGCGGAGGGAACCGCATTGCACAAATTTCCTGCCATCGTTGCCATGTTCCGTACCTGTACCGAGGCCATCTGGGATACGGTTTCCACGAGAATCGGGCAATGCTCTTTGACAGCAGAGGAATCTCTGATCTCATTCAGCGTCGTCAGAGACCCAATTCTTAGGCCATTTTCGGCGTCGTAGTTTATAAAATTCAGGTCGGCTACCCCCTTTAAATCGATCAGGTATTTGGGAGCGAGCTCACGACGCTTCATCTTCGGTATTAAATCCGTTCCTCCCGCAATGGCCTTGGCCGCTCCGCTGTACTTTTTCAGGAATGAAAGGGCCTCGCTCAGAGTTTTTGGGAATAAGACTTCAATTTCAGGCAATCTTCTCAATCGGCCTACTCTTTTGCTCATCATCCACCTCCTTTTCAACCATCGCCCAAAGGTGACGTGTTGATCTTTCTTCTTCTCAAACTCCCCGCTGTCTATCCTTACGGCCCGCGCTTTTCCATGGGAGGGCCTATTCGACCTTCACGGTACGCATTGGTGTAATTCAGGCAATACCGATCCCTACCCAGGACCACCTCCGCTGCCAGTAGTGCCTCATAAAGCGCTCGGTCCATGGGATCCATGATGGCGCTGTCCAGGCCCGCCTCCAATGCAAAGGCTAGAAAGGCTCGATTGATTAGTCCCCGAGCAGGCATGCCAAATGAAATATTGCTAAGACCCGAGGTCAAGTGGACGTCCGGGAACTCTGCCTTAATCCCTCGCATCACTTCAAAGGCCTTGAGCCCGCTATTCGTATCCGTGGCGATCGCTATCACTAAAGGGTCTACAAACAGCTTTTCACGGACTATGCCGACCCTATCCGTTTCTTGGATCACTTGACGCACAATCTCCAACCGGTCCTCTGTCGTCTTAGGAATTCCCCTATCATTCAGGGCGAGGGCAATGACTGGACAGCCATGGTTTGCCGGGAGAGGTAAGACCGCCTCTAAACGCTTTTTTTCTCCACTAATGGAGTTAATCATGGGCGTCTGTTCCACGTGATCCATCGCGGCCGTAAGGGCCTTCGGATTGACACTGTCTAAGCACAAGGGTACGTCTACCACTTCCTGCACAACTCGCACCAACCATACCAGGGCATCGGGCTCCAGATCCGGCTTGGTTCCAGCGTTGACGTCCAGATAATCGGCGCCTGCATTTGCCTGCCTGCGGGCCAAGTCCTGGATGTAATCCTTATCACGTTCAGCTATCGCTTTCGCAACCTGGCTGCGCGTTCCGTTGATTTTCTCGCCGATGATAAGCATGATGATTTTCTCCATATTTTTCTGGATTCCCGCTCCCCGCCTATGCGGGGACAGGCTTCGAGGCTGTGTCGCAATTCGTCATCCCGGCCAAGTCCCGCGGAGCGGGATGCGAGCCGGGATCCAGAATGATTTGATTTTCCGCGATTTTCCTGGATTCCGGGTCTCGCCCAACCCCGTATCGAGTACGGGGCAGGCTTGCAGGGCTCGCCCGGTCGAAGATCCCGACGCCTTTGGCGGGGAATGACAGTTTTGTCGAATGGCGACACAGTCTCCTTCGCGGGAATGACATTAATTGCTGAAAGCTGATGGCTGACAGCTTCCTTAACCGACGACACCGAATTCTCTTCCGGCGGCCACGAATGCCTCCATATTTCCAGGCTTGGTATTGATAGGCCCATCACACCCGGGGCAAAGGAGCAGACCCGTGGGGCCCACGTCCCGTACAAGCGACTCCACGTATTCATAGATATCATCGGGCGTGCCCGTAGCAAATATGGTGGCAGGTACGTCCCCAAGGATAGCCATGTGGTCGCCTAATATCTCTTTTACCTTTCGGATATCGGTCATCCCATC
Organism: Deltaproteobacteria bacterium; assembly: GCA_030671095.1. The sequence goes on from DAOVAK010000022.1 coordinate 8,201, forward strand.
GAGGTTAAGAACGCATTTCTTGGCCGGGAATTCCAGAAGCCTTTTCAGGTCCCGCGTCCAATCCTGGTCCCAGTGCAAAACAGATACGATGCCCTTTTCGCTAAGGGCGTTAATGACCTCATAGAAATAGGGAAAGACGAGGGTGTCCCAGATCTTGGGGGCAAGAAGGGCACTGGCCGAGCGCCAGCCTCCAACCCATACACGAGGCACGCCCGCAAATTCAGCGGCTCGAATACCCATTTGGATCTGGTGAGGAAGTATAACATCCATGACCGCCTTGACCTTGTCCGGTATCCGATAGAGGTCAAGGAAGAACTTAGGCATGGAGCGCGCACCGCACAGGCACTCAAAGGGAATGGTTGTGGAGCCACAAGCCATAATATCGTAACCGGCCTTGCGGAATTTTTTTGGCGTTTCACTGAAATTTTTCCCCATCCACTCGAGGTGGGCCTCGTAAAGTTCCATGTCCAAGATTTTAGGTCGATAGCCTTCCAAAAAGGCCTTCCATCCCTTGTCTATGATGAAATCGTAGTCATCCACGGACATGAGTTCCGCTTCCTGAACCTGCCACAGTTGGTCCTCTGGCAATTCCTTTCCTGGCATGGCAATCTTGGACAACCACAAAAGGCCCAGTTTTACGGTTTGGAAGGCGCCGGGCATCATGTTGATGCCGTCCAGGTCTCCAAGACGATTCATGGCGGCTAGGGCAACTTCTACGGGAGCATCTGGGTTGCTTACAAATTCGGCCTGTGTCATGCCCATGTAACGGGGCGAAAAGGCGGTGGCCATGTAGATAATGGGGATCCGATCCAGGGGCTCCAAATTAATCGCCTTGTTTATTCGATCTGCTCGCTTCTGATATAGTTTTTCATTATCCATGATCAGCCCTCTATAAATCTATTACAGAGGGTGACAGCCTCCTGCGCATCCGCCCCCCAATCATCTGCTCCGCTGTATCCAACAACCTCCTGGTTAACGGGTCCTCCGCCAATCATGATCTTGACCTGCGATCTTATGCCTGCCTCTCTAATAGCGTCCACCGTATCCTTCATGGACTCAAAAGCGGTTGTGATGAGGGCAGAGAGCCCCAGGACCGGGGCCCCTGTCTCTTTGAGTACCTCAATAAATTTGTCCGGGGGAACATCCACCCCCAGATCATAGACGTCATAGCTGGCCGCCTTCAGCATCCCTACAACGAGGTCCTTGCCGATATCATGTATGTCTCCTTTAACCGTACCCACCACCACCTTTCCATGGCTGGCGTCGCCCGATAGCAGCATTTCGGGACCGAGCATTTTGGTGGCCTGCTTGAAGAGTTCACCGGCCATCATAAGGTCAGATATGAAATATGTGTTTTCCTCAAAACGCTTGCCCACGAGGACCATACCTGCTCGGCAATCTTCAAGTATGGTCATGGGATCAGCCCCGGCGTCTAGTTCCTGACGGACCAGATTCAAGAATGCTTCCTCCTCCAGATTTGCCAGCTTTTCTACAATCGGTTTTTCCATGATCTTCTCCTATTACATAACCCCAATTGAGCGAAAACTCTCAATTGGGTGTTACATGTTATTTGTTATCCGTTATTCGGATGCTTTTAATCACTATTTTTATCCGCCAGAGTCGGATTTATATCTCTAGCTGAGGTGGGATATCATTTCGGGTATGTGGCTTTTAAAACGAATAACCAATGACGATTAACGAATAACCCCTGATTGAGTTTTGACTCGATGAGGGTATAAGTCTAAATCGACCCCCTGCTCAAGCTTTCTCCTGGTCAGAGCATTAAACTCGGCAGCCACAGGGCGAGGGACGGAAAGACCATCACGAGAATTACGGTGAAAGTGTCGCAGAGGACAAATGGGAGAACAGCTCCATAGATGTCTGACATTGTGGTTCCTTTTGGGGCAACACCTTTCATGATAAACAATAATACCCCAAAGGGGGGCGTCGTTAAGGCAATCTCCAGATCAATCAACATCATGATGGCAAACCAGAATGGATCGAATCCCAGGGCATTTACGACAGGTACGAAAAGCGGTATCGTGATCATCATAATAGAGACCTGGTCCACAAAAATGCCCAAGAAAAACACCATGAGCAGCATGGCAATAAGCTTTAGTATTGCAGGTAAGGGCCATCCCACGATCAGTTCCGTCATGGCTCTTGTGGTGCCGGTAAAGGCCATAATCTGGCTGAATATCATGGATCCCGCTACGATCAGGAAGATCATCCCCGTAATTCTGGTCGTGGCTGTAACCGACTTCTTAATCATTTCCCAGCTAAAACCGCCATAGAAAATGGACTGAATAAAGGCCCCGAGTACCCCAATGGCGGCCGACTCCGTAGGCGTGGCAACCCCCAAGAAGATTAATCCCAAAACCAGGAACATAAGAATGGACAAGGGAAAAACGTCCCTGAAAAAGAGAAAGAGTTTTTCCCGTGAAGACACTTTTTCCATTTCATAATCAGGCGTCAGTTCAGGCTTTAAGAGGCATGACAAGATAATATAGGTCATATAATTTGCTCCCATGATCAAGCCCGGTATAACGCCCGCAATAAGTAATTTGGCAATGGAAATCTCAGCGATGGTTCCATAAATAACAGAGAGGGTGCTTGGAGGGATAATCATGGCTATCCCCCCAGCGGCCATGATGGGTCCAATGGTCATAAGGCGACTGTATCCCCGTTTTTCCATTTCAGGGACCAAAAGGGAACCCAACATGGCCGTGTTGGCCATTGGTGAACCACTGAGTGCGGCAAATATGGTTCCGCCCAAATTGGCCAATATACTTAGCCGACCAGGGAGCCGGCCCAGCAATTTCGACAGCACGTCCAGGGCGCGCAAAGCCATGCCGGAGTGAAATAAAACCTCTCCCAGCATAATAAAGAGTGGTACCGGAGCCAAAGTAAAAAGGGTCAAAGATTGAAACATATTCATGATCATCTGATAGGGACCAGCATGAGTCCCCATAATAAGCATCACAACGATAACATTGATGAGCATAAAGGAGAACGCAACAGGCAGGCCAATTGCAAGTAGAAACAAAAGCCCGGCAAAAAAGAGGATTAGGAATAACCACCATTCCATATTATTCACTCTGATATCTATTCCAGCGGGATGCGAATTTCATATTTTTATCGCAGTTTCAAATCATTTGATATTGGGTGCAGAGTTTCTTATGTGTAATTATATAGTCGGGTCTTATCCTTTTGTGTGGGCGATATTTTCCAATTCAGTCTGTATCACTCTTTGTAACTTTCCGGGTTAAGAGGCCCGTTAAAATCCTTATGAACTGAATAGAAGATAACAAGATTCCTAAAGGTATGACAGCGACCAAAATGTATTTGGGCATAAGAATCATGCCCATCATAAGAACTTCTCTTTTATAAAGACTATAAACCGCTTTAACACCATGATAGGACAAAAAGCCGCAGGTCAAGATTCCCAGAATACAGATAATAACGCTGAGAATATGTTGTTTTTTTTGTGACAGTCGGATCACAACCACATCGATCTTCACATGACCATCTACTTTAAGTATCCAGGCCGCTGCAAGAAATGTGGCATACAATAAAATCCATTCAGTCATTTCTATGGCCCATACAGGCGGCTTGCCTATGAAATACCTCATGAGAACGTTATAGGAAACAATAAGGGCCATGGCCAGCAATAGAATCCCGGCAATGACAGCAAGGGCTCCTATTATACGATCAAATATTAGACTTCCCTTGCGAAAACCTTCTCTGTTCAATTGCTCACCTCTCTCCATGCTTCATGTGATCAGAATTGGACTTCTTGAGGAAGACCCATGTTTTTGGAGCGAACGCCTTCTTTGCTTTTCAAAGGTAACTGCTTTGCAAAGCTACTGCCAATATGCCGCGAAGGGAGACAACATATCATAATAGGTGTCTATCGGTGAAAGGCCTTAAAAATAGGGAGATCGAGCTCCCGCCGCAGCAAAGTTAAACGAATGTAAAAAAATCATCTTTCAAAAAGCGGTATAGGCAGAAGCTCGTCTCCCCAAAATAGCCCCGTTAAAACCTCACGACTTAGAAAGGCTCGTCAGGAGGATAAAATCCCTTCTACTTTTCCAACATGGCTTTTACTTTTGGGGCCAATTCGGGAGCCCGTTTTTTGATAAGTTCATCCCAACCCGCCTTGTAGGCCAATGCCACATATTTCTTGGCCTCAGCCGGGGGTAAAGTGGCAATTTGTACGCCAGCCTTTTTCAATAATTCCTTCTCTTTCTCCAAAACCCCCATATACTGTTCATACATGCCTTTTTCATGCTCCTTCATTGAGGCCTCCAGTCCCTCACGCACATCAGGAGGCAAGCTTTTCCATTTCTTCAGGTTTATCGTTACACACCCATCCAAAGCATAAAATCCTGGATCGATACGATATTTGATCACCTCATGCCAACCCAGATCTATGAGGCCCTTGGCAGGCCACCCGAGGCCGTCCACGGTACCCCGTTGAAGCGCCGTGTATACCTCACCAGGTGCAATAGTGGTGGGCGCACCGCCCATGGCTTCAACAAAGGCCCGATATATTGCCGTCACACGAATGGTCTTACCCTTGAAATCATCGACTTTCCTGATCGGTTTGGTCATGTAGAGATGGAAGTGCACGTTTTGGGGTAGTTGATTGCCGATATAATAGGCATTTAGTTTTTTGGCATGAAGTTGGTTATAAAACTTATAGATACCCTTTTGGCGGACCTCCCATTGAGGGATCGCAAAGAGTTTTAGGCAATCAACTTCGGGCATTTCCCCTGAATAATAGTTGATCGCGCCGATCATGATATCCACAACACCGTTGCGGACCGCCTCGCCCTGTTGGAACGTGGGAATAGCCTCAGGCCCTCCTATCATTTGAAACTTGACCTTGCCCTTGAGCCTGTACTCTGCCCACCTCATCCATTGCTCACCGGGCCGATTCCAATGGACGGGTTTCGGCCAGGATTGAACAACCTTTAGTACTATAGCTTTGGCTTGCACCTCTGTGGGTGGTAGCACAAATCCCATTATTGCAACAGCCACCAACACACATAACATGAGTCCCAAAAATCGCTGAAAGTGTTTTTTCTCTCTCATGATTCCTCTTCCCCCTTTCTTTAATGTTGTTGGTCATTAGGTTTGGAATGGATTAAGTGCCCTTGCTGACCTTTTAACTCAGACTGTTTTCTCACCTCCTTTTTGGAAATTCAAGGGCGGCCAGAGAAATGTTCAATCAATGATAGGTTGGACAAAAGATCCAATGGCAGCGATGTCACCACGGGATCAGCCTCACAAACACTCTTCCATGCTTTT
>DAOVAK010000103.1 GCA_030671095.1 Deltaproteobacteria bacterium
GGGGCACCACAATGAGAATGGCACTGAAAATATCCATGGTACAGCCCACCAGAATCAGAAAGAAATTCAGGATCAGCAGGAAACCTATTTTGCTTTGGACCGTTCCTTCCAGGACCTGGAGGATTTTCATCGGGATGAAAGCGTCAACCAGGTAATTGGTGAAGCCCAGGGCAGCGCCCAGTATGATCATAATCCCGCCCACCATTTTTACACTTTCCTTCATGACCCTCGGGATATCCCTTACCAGGCTCAGTTCACGGAACACAATGGTCTTTATCAAGAGGACATAAACAACGGTGAGCACTGCCGCTTCTGTGGCCGTACAAAAACCAGAATAGATGCCCAAGATGATCAACAGGGGGATGGGCAGTTCCCAGGCCGCCTCTTTGAGGGCAGAGAGAAATTCAGCAGCCGAAAAGGGGGGGCGCTCCAGTCTCCATTTTCTGCCCATAAAAACGGAGAAGAGACATAGTATCCCCACCATTAAGGCCCCCGGAATGAGGCCGGCGACGAACAGCTTTTCAATGCTGGCTCCGGAGACAAAACCATAGAGGATAATGGGAAGGCTCGGGGGAAAGTGAAGCCCAAGGCTGCCTGAGGTGGTCATCAGTCCGAGGGAGAAATTCTCCTTATATTTCTCTGCGAGCAGAGCCGGCAGAAGCAATCCTCCCAGGGCGATGATGGTAATCCCAGTAGCGCCCGTGATGGCCGTAAAAAAGGAACAGGTAACGAGGGCCACCACACCCAAGCCACCCGGGACCCACCCAAAGAGACTCCTTGAGAACCGGACCAGACGCTTGGACGTTCCGCCTTCGCTCAGCAGATAGCCGGCAAAAGTGAAGAGGGGAATGGCCAGGAGCACCGGGGCGTTGGCCAGCCGGAAAATTTCAATGGGAATGGCTGAAAGCGCCACGTCACTAACATACAGCCCCAACATGGCTGCCGCCATGATCCCCGCAAAGAGGGGGAGTCCCAGAATGATCAGGAGGATGAGAAGGATGACCATTACGGTAATCATGTTCTAACCCCCCTAAAAATGGCCATGACCTGCTCCAAGCCCCTCAGAAAAAAGCGGAAAAGGATCAACAAGAAACCTGCGGGGATAATCAATTGGCCCACCCAGGTCGGTATTTTAAGGAACAAGTGGCCTCCGAAGCTCATCTCAATCCTCACATAATCCAGAGAGGCCTTGAACATAAGTGCGGAGATTAATACGCAGGCAAGAGATAGGACCAGTTGGCGAAAAGGGAGCCATCTTTGGGGAAGTATGGCAGACATGAGATCAATCTTGATATGTTTGTTTTCCCCGGTGACGAGGGAAGCCCCCAAAAAGGTTAGCCATAGGACCAGGAGCCTGGCGCATGGCTCGGCCCAGTCCACTTGACCTAAAATGTAATTGGCCCATTGGATGTGGGCGTGGGTATAAAGGGTTCTCAGGATGATCTGTAGAAACGATATGAGTACCATGACCCATAAGAAAAGGACAATTAGCCATCCCTCTAATCTGCCAAGGCCTCTATCAATGTGCTTTAAGATATTCATCAGTCGTAGTATTTTCGCTGGTGATATCAGCTAAATTGCCTATGAAAATGGTCTTTCGTAGAGCAAGTATAGGCTGGGGAAAATCAAAAGACGTAATACTTTAGCCGTTTGAAAAGCGCCCGCCCGTCCCGGGCCGGTACGGGCCGGGGAGGCGTTTAAAAAGCGGTTGGGCTAACCGGCATTCTCTGGAGGGGCCAAAAACTTTGCGCACTGCCCTTAAGTATGGCGCACAAAGCGCGAGATCTCTGAGGGCGATGTTCTCTCAATAAAATCCTTTGCAGGATTTTATAAAGCGCCTCCCGAATCCTCTCGGGAGGCTTAGAAGCCCCCGGGGACCGGGGGCGTTATCTAAAATTTTCCTTTTAGAAAATTTTAGGAAGGTTTTTGGCCGCTCCAGAGAACCGCGCTCAGCCCAACAGTAGTTTCTGCACGGCTGTTTCAAAGGGCTAAAATGATACCAAAAGACTTTTTGGCTAACGATTCCTTTTCAATATGTCATACACTTGACCCAAAAGCTCCTTAGGATATATTTCTCCCGTCAGTCTCTGCGCTACCCGATTATGTGTGTCATAGAAGCCCTGAAGGTCAGCTTTTTGGGGCACGGGAATGATCTCCAGCCCGCTCTTTTGGATCAGCTTGATGGATTCTTCTGTCTGTTGCCTCAAGTCTGCAGTGAGATCAGCCATGGCCTTTCGGAACTCATCATTAAGCATTTTGGATAAATTGGGAGGGATTTCCCGATAATATTTGGATGATATGAGCACAGCGCTCGTGGCGTGGGCCAAAGGCAGTGAGTTCATGTATTTCACATAGGTATACCACTGAAGGGCGAGGGCACCCAGCGGGGGGGCATAGAAGGTGTCTATCATACCCGTGTTGAGTGCGGTGGTCACATCCGTAATGGTGAGGGGGATGGGATTCGTACCCATAAGGGAAAAGAACTCTTTGGATATGGGGTCACCATACCATGTCCATATTTTCAGGCCGCGCAGATCGGGCACTTTTCGTATCGGCTTTTTAGAGAAGAGATACACATTTCCCACCTCTGCCCATGCAACGAACTCGAAACCCTTTTTTCGGAATTGCTCAGAAAAAAACCCTTGAAGCTCCCTGTTAACCAGATCCACCTCCTCATAGTTGCGAAACAGGAAGGGTAGGTCCAGGATCCTCACCATGGAGAGTATTTGAGCCAAACCAACACCTGAGAAAGCAGCACAATGGATCTGTCCGATTCTGATTTTTCTCAGCACATCCAACTCATCACCCGCTATTCCGCCAGCATATATCCTGAAACCTATTTGGCCTCCACTTCTTGCCCTTAGGTTCTTATCAAGGCTTCTCAGATGTTTTAACCAGGTGGACCCATCCGGGGCAATGGTGGCAAATTTTATGAAGAATTTTTTGGAATGGCAGATATGCGGCAAAAGGATGAATTCAGTCAAAAGCACATTCAGCAGGACAAAGAGGACTAACCATACTTTTTTTAACAAAACGACCTCCTCAAGAATGGGTGTGTAGCTTGTCGCAATGTTAGCGGGTTTGCGCGTCTTGAGCGGACGTCTAAAGGAAGAATTCATCCACCATTTCTTTGAGTCGTTTCGCCTTATGCTGCATGACCGAATTAATCAGGCAGACATCTCTCAACTCCTGAGGATTCATCTTCTCAATTTCTCCGGTCAATCTCAAAAAAAGCGCCTTATCTTGGACCCGTACTGCATAGTATCTGGCAAAATAATACTGGGCCAGAAAGAATTTTCCATCAGTCAGTTGTAGGGCCTTGTCAAAATGTTCTTTGGCCTGTTTAACGTTTCCGCCAAGCATTGGAGGCCGGGCCGAAAGGCTAACCCCCATGAGAATATGTGGTAGGCCTTGAAAATAACTGGCATCAATCTCCATCACTCTCTCAAGGAGGGCCTGGGAGGCATTCAACTGAGCGAGGGCAGCAGGTTTATCAAGGTTCAGATTGATCCAAGCATTCCAGGATACGGTGATCCAAAATAGGGGTTGCAGCTCTTCCTTGCCCAATGTTTGTAGTACACTTTGCAGACCCTCTTTCCTGTCCTTCATATTTTTCAGCCTAACCCCCTTCTCGCCAAGGGCCTTTATCCCATAATCTCTGGCGCGAAGGTACAATCTTGAGGCCCTCTCCGGCTCATCCGCCTCCAAAAAAAGCATGCTGTAACCCGCAAAACCCATGGAAAGGGTGGTTAGGATCTGTTTGTTTTCCGGATCGTTTTTGAGAATTCCCTCCAGAAGCTTCAAATTGGCAGGAATGGCGTTCTTGGCCAATTCAATATCACACTCTTCAAAAATGGAAGCGGTGAAATTGGGGAAGAGGGAAGGGGAGGCTCTCAGGGCCACCCGCATGCAATTGCTGAGCAGGAAAACAGATACGAAGACACAAATGGCCAGCAGTCTTTTCGTCGTCTTTTCAGTAAGCAAGAAAAGGATCTCCCCTTAGTGCAGGCTCTTCCAGATACCTCTCGGCCAGAAATTGCGCACCAGCCCCATTTTTCAATTTTAGTATCTTTCTGTAATATTTTATGGCCTCTTCCCTATTTGCTTCCATATCATAACTCATCCCTTTTTTTAAAAGGGGCCAGGCGAGCATGAGAGGATCCAATTCGGGATCTGGTTGAGATAAGATGTTATCGAGTTTGGATCTCGCCTTTTCAGTTTGGCGCTGAAACAGGCAATGACTGGCTTCCAGATAATGGACGCGTCTGCCCCAGATAAAGACCCTCTCTTTCGATTTTTCATTAGCGGCTCTTTTTCGAAAGAATTCAAGAACTTCCCGGTATTTTTTTTCATCGCCCAGCATAATATACGCCACACCTTGCAAATATTTATTCCGAGGAGCCTCGTCAAATCTTTCCGCAAGTTCCTCACCCAAAACAAGGGCCTGCGGATAGTGATCCTCCTCCAAGAAAAGATAGATATGGAGAAGTAGGCTTTTTGCTTCTATAGAGGAGTAGACTGCCTCATCAGCTGCAATATGTAATTTTCTCAAGCCTTCCTCTTTGTTTCCTTCGTGGACAAGAAGGTAGGAAAGGAATTTCAGGACGCCTGAGAGCCGGGCCGTATAATAATCAAAGATCCCCAGGCCAAATAGGACATCCTTATTATTGGGATCCATTTTTTTGCAAGTCTCAAGGGCATTTATGGCTTCTAGGGCCAGGAAAAATGAGGAGAACCATTTTTGCTGCATCAACTGAAAACGGCCCTTGAATCCGAGGGCTCCGCCTAGATAGAAATATGTAAAACTGCCTGCTTTCCCATCTTCAATCTTTCTCTTGGCAATGAATATGGCCTCGTCAATACGTTCACCATACTGATCAACCATTTCAGGAGACCAGAAACCGGAGGCCAATCTGGACCATGCGACCATGGCCAAGTAGAAATACCCTGCAGGATCTTTCGGCTTCTCTGCAACGACTTTGTAAAATAGATTTTCAGCTTCATCAAATTTCCAGTCATACAAGAGTCCAATTCCCCTAATGATATCGTGATTGACGCGAGTCGGTTTGGACGTGGTGTCACGGGCCTCGGAGATGGGTGGTGATAGGAGTTGGATACAAACGGATAAAAGAGAGATCTCAAGTGCAAATATTATCACCCTGAGTCGTTTTTTCATGGCAATGCCGTGTTTTTTAAGAGCGGGAGCATTTTTGGAGGTAACTGCTGAATCTAACATTAGAATTGAAAATTTAGCAAGTTTTTAATGCTTAAATATCCAAAAACCCAAAGGTGGCCAATCTCAAATTATGTTTGAGCGCTTCACGGATCAATAGCGCCCCTAAAAGGGCTTAAATTGCAGCGGCGCCATTGACGAGGCAACCGTGTGTGGCAAGCTCACGTCCATAGAGAGCGGATTCCCTGTCCCCGCCCAGATTGCCAGGAGCGTAAAAAGTTTAAATGCCGCGAAATTTTCAATTTTCTCTGAGAAATTTGGTGAGGTAAGGCAGAGATTTTGCTGATTTTTTTTGACTTATATGGTAAAAGTGATTCAATGAAACGGAATTTCATAGGAGCGAGTAGAGGATGAAGATTCTACTTCTAGGCAGCACTGGTATGTTGGGGGGCGATTGCAAAGAGGTGCTGAGCAAGGATTACGAAGTCATAGCGCCAGAAAAAAACGAACTAAATATCGTGAGCTGGGACGTGGTCATAGAAAACCTGCAAAAGATTTCTCCGGATATTGTTCTCAACTGCGCCGCTTTTACCGACGTGGATGCCAGTGAGACGGAGGCTTTCACAGTAAGGAAAGTCAATCTGGAAGGTCCCCGCAACCTGGCCCAAGGCTGTGCTCGGTTTAATTGCAAATTAATTCATATTTCCAGTGATTACGTTTTCAGTGGGAAAAAGAGTATCCCTCAACCCTATTTTGAAGATGACCCGGGGGACCCACTCTCCGCCTACGGCCGGAGCAAGATGGAGAGCGAGGTTGCAGTCAGAGAGAATTCCCCTAACTATATTATTGTCCGTACAGGCTGGTTATACGGGATTAACGGCGAGAATTTTATCACATCAATCCTGAAAAATGTATTAAGTCAAAAGGGCAGAAAAAAGACGCTGACCGTAGTGGATGATCAGTTTGGATCTCCCACATGGACCTACCGCCTTGCATTACAGATCAAAGAACTCATAAAGAGCGATACAAAAAGTACCTTTCATGCCACGTCAGAGGGGTATTGCACCCCACTTGAATATGCGAAGCATGTTTTCAAGAAACTAAAGGTGAAGGTATCTTTGGAACCTTCCAGCTTGAGTGATTACCAGCAGCCGGCCAAAAGGCCCAGCAATTGTATACTGGAAAACAGATTGCTGAAAAAACAGGGCACCAATATCATGCCCCATTGGAAGGAGGATGTGAACGCCTTCCTGGATCGATATGGCCAAGTCTTAGTCAAACAGGCAAGGGCGAAAAAGCGATGAACGGGGCACCAGATGCAAAATGAAATACCTAATCTACTTGTTGCCCATCCTTTATGTGCTCTCCCCATATGATTTTCTCCCTGATTTCATGGTTGGTCTAGGATGGGTGGATGACCTCATCATTCTAGGTTTTCTGTGGTGGTACCATTTTGTCTACAGGAGAAAGATCCAACCAGGGCCAAAAACGCAGCGAAAATACCAATATTCCAAAAAGGAAAACCAACAGGGATTCCGAGAAGGTACAACATCCAAAGGGGGGGCTGGGTCTGAAGAAGAAAGTAAAGGGAAAGCGTCTCATGAGGTTCTTGGGGTGGAGAGGGGTGCATCTATTGAGCAGATAAAGGCTGCATATAGAGAGTTGGCCAACCAATATCACCCGGACAAGGTCATGCACCTTGGGGAGGAATTCAAAATTCTTGCTGAAAAGCGTTTTAAGGAGATCCAGAAGGCCTATCGGGAATTGAGCGCAAAACGTTGAGAGAGAGAAGACATCTAGATAGCTCGTCCTATGACAGCCCCCTCATAAATCGCTGCCTTAGCACTCCTTGGTTCCAGGCAATCTCCTATTTGATAGAGTTCCGTACCCAAGGAGTTGATCTCATCATAAAGGCTATTATCAGGTTTGTTCCCAATGGACACAACAACGCTTTCTGCCTCAATGAAAACTTCATTCCCTTCCTGATCCGTGACGACAACCCCATTATCTTCCACCTTCGACAGTCTGTGTCCTGGCATAGATTGAATGCCATTCTCCTTCATCTTGCTGATCAGGACCTTCTTGGTAATGGATTCAATCTCACCACCAATTTTTGGGAGTTGCTCCACAATGGTTACAGGGCAACCGTTCTCAGAAAGATGAAGGGCCACCTCGCACCCTATGGCACCGCCACCAACGACGACGGTTCTTCTTTTGGCAGGCTTGTCCCCATTAAAGACCTCAATGAATGTGGAAACGATGGGCTTATCTATTCCAGGGACCGGCGGTATTACCGGGGATGAGCCAGTGGCTAGAATGATAACATCCGGCTTTTCTTTTTTTACGGTATCAAGGGTTACTTCGAAGTTCATGTAGCACTTGACCCCAAATTTCTCGATCTGTGTCTTCTGAAATTCAATGAGGCTCAATAATTCCTTTTTGTAACTGGTGATACTGCCCAGTATGAGTTGACCGCCAAGGGTGGACTGCTTTTCATAGAGATGAACATCGTGTCCCCTTTTTGCCGCCACCCATGCCACATTCAGCCCTCCAGGACCCCCGCCAATGACCAGCACCTTTTTAGGAGTTTCTGTAGGGATGATTTCCATCTCCTTCTCTCGCCCCAGCATAGGGTTGACAAGGCACTCAACACGGCCTCTCCTGAAGATGGATTCCATGCAGGTGTTACAGGCGATACAGATTCGTATGTCCTCCAAGCGACCTTCTTGGGCCTTTTTGGGCAATTCAGGATCAGATAAAAGGCCCCGACC
>DAOVAK010000502.1 GCA_030671095.1 Deltaproteobacteria bacterium
TGCGGGAGATAGGCCGCCTTGATCCTGTCCATTCCATAGTTGAAGGGATTGGGAATCTCCAGTTCACAGACCTCTCCACACTTTCCACAGCAGGTGCATCGCTCGTTCACATATCTGGGCTGAATCTTGACCTTTACATCATAGCTCCCTTCCCCACCGTGGACCTCCACAACCTCGGCCATCGTGTAATAGGTGATCCTGGGATTGTTCTTGATCCGTTTGAGATTGATCTCCATTCCACATATAGGCGGGCAAAGCTTTGGAAAATACTGATTCATCCTGATAGCCCTCCCACCCAGATAAGGTTCTCGCTCGATGATATAGACCGGATAGCCTACCTCCGCTGCCTCGATGGCTGAGGTGATACCGGCTATCCCACCGCCTATCACCAGGATTGCATTTTTTTTAACATGTTCCTCTGCCATAATATGCCCCATGCTTTAGTTAACGTGCAGCAAGTGTCTCTTTCCCTATCCTCTCCTCCACAGGTCTTTTTGAAGAGAGGCCCTGTTTAAAGGGTGCCCGAGGTCCACGGCCTTCCTCCAGTACCATTTGAACAAGGCCCTGCTCACTTCAACCCAAAAGGTACCTGAACGGTGCCACGCACTCACAGGGGCCAACCATCATTCGCTGCGCTCATCCGGCAAGATTGCGGGAGAACAACGGAAAAATGGCCTGTGAGTCGGGAAGATTTCCAAGTTGTAGATAAGGTCCCAGGCGCTCATTGAGCGCCTGGGACCTTAAGGATGCCATATAACAGAAGTTAACTGGCAAGTTGTTTGAGAGGCCCTCTTTTACTTCGCCTCAATAAAATTGAGAACAGGCTTCTTCAGCATCTCCCATTCGTCCTTTTCAGGATCCCAACGGCAGTTGACAAAGGCCCGCCAGTTCTCTTCATCCATCTTAGGATAGTCAGCCCTGAAATAATATCCGGGCCATCTCGTCTCCTCGCGGAAGAGGATCGTCCTCACATGGGCCTCGGCCTGCCACATCCGATGGACATTCTCCCAGCACCTCAGAAGCTCATGAAGATCTTCGGCGGCCAAGCTCTCCGCATCTTCTTTCAGAAAGGCTAGCAGTTCCAGTCCCCTTTCGAGGAAGGCCTTGCTTGTGGTGAAGTTGGCCGACACACCTCCAGAGTACTCATCCATAATCTTCTGGAGCCGGAACATGAACATCTTTGGCTTGATGTAATTGGGATTGATGTCCGGACTGTCCGAAATGTCCTTGTGCTCCTCAAAGAGGGCAAGGGGCTTGAGGATCCTCTCCTTGAGGGCCTCGACCTTTGCAGAATCCACATCGGGTTGCTCAGGGTTATCCACAATATAAGCCAGAGCACCTTTTGCAGCAATTCTTCCTTCGGCATGGGAGCCATCAGAGAACTTGTGGCTCGAGGCTCCGGAGGCATCGCCTGCACAGAAAATCCCCTTGACAGTGGCCATGCGGTTGTATCCCCAGAAGTATTCCGGTGGCGCCACATCTTCAGGCCCGCTTACCCAGGCACCGGAGGCACCGGAATGAGATCCAATGAAGTAAGGCTCGCAGGCCATGATCTCGGATCCCCTGATCTCCGGTTGGATATTATGGCCAGCCCAAAGGATGGCCTGGGAGATCGTCATGTCGAGGAAGTCCTCCCATGCCTCGGACTCGAGTTCCTTCAGCTTCTTCTTTTTCGTCTTCTCATCCGGAGCCTCAGAAACGATCGTCTGGATGGCCTCCTCGGTCCTCATGTAGATGGGTCCTTTTCCTTCTGTCATATCCAGCATTCCCAGCCAGTTTCTCAGATTGGCTGGAATCGGCTTTGCCAAGCCGTAGGGAGCCCACTTATCTAGCTCGTCCTTTCTCTCTACCATGTAATTCCCGCCAAGGGCGTTGGTGGCTCTGGACTTGAACAGGAGGAACCAGGCCCCAACCGGCCCATAGGCATCCTTGAATCGGACCGGAATGAACCGGACCTCCTGACAGGTCATCTCCGCACCGGCCTTGATAGTGAAATAGGCACTGGAGCCCGTATTCCAGGGTGGATACCATGCCCTTCCAAGGCCCTCGCCCACAGACCGAGGGCGGAACACGTGGACAGCGCCACCCATGGCCGCCAGCACGGCCTTGGCCTTGAACACATAAAACTTGTTCTCCCTGGTGCTAAATCCAACGGCCCCTGCAACCCTGTCTCCATCCATGATCGGCTCTGTGATAAAGATCCTCTCGTAAATATTGTCGATCCCCAGGGCATTCCTTGTGGCCTCAGCGACAATTACCTTATAGGACTCCCCGTTGATCATGAGCTGCCATCGTCCTTCATGAACGTAGTTGCCGCTTTCGTCCTTCCAGATCGGAAGGCCCCACTTTTCGAAGAGATGGACAGTGGAATCCACGTGCCTGGCAATGTCGTAGACCAGATCTTCACGGGTGATGCCCATGAGGTCCGTCCTGACATAATCAACATACTCCTCTGGTGTATTGTCCCCTTCTTTAACCCCAACGTATTGATTAAGGGCTGAGAGGCCCATGGCCACGGCGCCGCTTCGCTCCATGACCGCCTTGTCCACAAGGGTGACCTTCAGATTATGCTTCTTCGCCCAATATGCCGCCTCAACGGCTGCCCCGCATGCGGCCATGCCTCCACCCAGGATCAAAAGATCGGTCGTCACTTCTACAGTTTCAAAAGCTTCCATACGAATTTACCTCCTTTTTTGTTATTTCTTAACAGTGGGTACTTCGACCCCGAGGGAGTCGGGCTCTGTAAACAGGATGTGGCTCTTGAGGTCATCGGTTCCGGTCTCCCATCCACCATCGGGCACAGCTGAATCCTCAGGTGTCGTCCTGGTGGGGAACTTGAACCGCTTGATCATCCCATTTCTGAACTTGACAGTCCACATGATGTCCTCAGATCCCCTGAGAGGGACAACGCTTGTACCCATAGGTACAAAGTCAGCGTATCCCCTAACGTCCATAGCCTGTTGTGGACAGATCTTCACGCAGTTATAGCACTCCCAACACATCTCCGGTTCCCGGTTATAGGCCTTCATGGTCTCCTGGTTCAACACTATGAGATCGTTTGGGCAGATGTGCTGGCATGCTGTCTTGTCCTGTCCCTTGCATCCA
>DAOVAK010000504.1 GCA_030671095.1 Deltaproteobacteria bacterium
GATCGCCTGCACGAATCCGCAAGGGCAAGGTCACGAGACCGTTATATCACAGATCGTGGCTGACGAGTTGGGCATCCATCCAGACGAGGTGACGGTCAGCGACGTGGTGGATACCCATGATCGGGTCTATACCATTACGACGGGGAGTTACTCCAGCCGATTTGCCTCTGTGGGGACCAATGCGGTGGTTAATGCCACACGGAAGATGAAAGAGAAGATGACGAAGATTGCAGCACATCTCCTGGAGGGCAACCCGAACGACTTGGAGGTGAAAGAGGGGAAATTCTATGTGAAAGGCTCTCCAGATCGATCCATTGCAATGAAACATGTGGCTGGAACAGCCCATTGGAATCAAGCGGCTCTGCCTGAAGGTATGGACGCAGGACTCTATGCGAGCAGCCTTTTGTCCATGCCCACCTCCAAGCCGCCAGATGACCTGGACCGTGTGGATTCCTCCAACACATACGGATTCGTGGCAGAGGCCATCGTCGTGGAGGTGGATATTGAAACAGGGGAAGTGAAATTCCTGAAATGGGCCAGTGTGCACGATTCAGGTACCGTGCTTAACCCCATGCTTCTGGAAGGCCAGGTAATGGGAAGTTGCACCCATGGCCTAGGCGGGAGTCTTTATGAGGAGTTTGCATACGATGAGAACGGTCAATGCCTGACCGCCTCCTTTCAGGATTACCTGGTTCCCACGGCCACGGAGGTGCCAAAGATAGACATTGGGCACGTGGAAACGCCTTCACCTCTCACCGCCCTAGGGTCAAAGGGAGCAGGTGAGAGTTCCTGTATGTCGGTGCCCGCTGCCATCGGGAATGCCATTGCAGATGCCCTCTCTCCCTTGGGGGTAACTATAGACGAACTGCCTCTCAGCCCAAACAAAATATGGCACTTGATCCACCAGGCTAAAGGAGAAGTAATACGTTAGTAACGTTCAAAAGTGTTGGCACAATCTTTTGAACCACCAAGTTTTGGTCGGATACTCGATTCTCCGGCAATGCCAATCTCCTCCCTCCGGGGCGTAGGCCCTACGGGCCGGAGGCAAGGTGATATCTATTTTGCTCCTTGCCGGTGGTCTGATCTTTGAGACTTTGAGAAAGATTTCCTAAGTAATCACGGGACATTGTGTGATTAGTTAATGGGCGTAAAGCCTCAAAGATCAGACCACTGCGGAGTTTGGGTGGAATTTTTTCTGAGATATCACCTTTCGGAGACCGGTATTGCCTCCGACTAGACAACAGCAAATGCCAACACTTTTGAACGTTACCAATATATTAGGAAACCCCTTTCTCCGAGCTTTAAGAAAAGAATAAACCACTCAAAAACATTACTATTTCATTGTGTCCCGGCATTTCACCTGCCGTGCAAGACCACTTTATAATTTGGATTGAGAGGCCCCCTCAGTGACAAACCTTCACCGTTCTTCTTTCCAGGGAGTGCTCGTTTAGCATGAAGCGCCGTACCTTCCTCAAAATTGCCGGCATGGGCAGTCTTTCCTTTGCAGCAGGCTGCACTTCAGAGCCAGAAAAAACACTCTACGCATTGGTTGAAGCACCCGATGATATGGTCATCGGAAAGGCGAGTTGGTACGCCTCCACGTGTCGAGAGTGTCCGGCCGGATGCGGTATCCTGGCCAAGAACAGGGAGGGAAGGGTGATCAAGGTGGAAGGGAACCCACTTAATCCTATTAATAAGGGGAAGCTCTGTATGCGGGGACAGGCGGCGCTGCAAGGCGTCTACAACCCGGACAGGATCAATAGCCCTCTGCTCAGAGAAAATGACGGATGGCGGCCCCTCTCTTTTCCCGCGGCAGAGGCGCTTTTGAAGGATAGGGCTATTAAGGCAGCAAGAAACGGGCAGGACAGGGTCCGAATGGTGACGGAAGTGGTGGGGGAAAGCCTCATGAGCCTTTTTGCCGAATCCCTTGAGCGATGGAAATCTTCAAGGGCCTTGGTTTTTGAGCCCTATGCCTATGAGTTTCTGAGAACGGCAAATCAGAGGGTCTTTGGGGTTGACGGTCTGATTTCCTACCGCATGGAAGAGGCCGATTTTCTCGTTTCATTCGGTGCAGATTTTCTGGAAACATGGCTTTCTCCTGTAGGGTACGCAGAGAGATTCAAACAGATGCATGCCTTGCGGCATGGAAAAAAAGGTCTTTTTTTCCATGTGAGTCCCTATCAGTCCTTAACCTGCGCCAATGCCGACCGCTGGATATCATGCAAGCCTGAAGGCGAAGCCGCTCTCGCCCTGGGTCTCCTTAAAGAGACTCTGAGTCTTGGCCGAAGCGAGAATCTTCCGGAGGAAATTAGGGATACCATAGAAGACGCCTCCTCTTCATATTCACAAGACAAGGTGGTTCGACTTTCCGGCGTTTCTCCCGAGTCGTATGAAAAACTTAAAGCCCACCTTTTCCAGGCCGCAAAGCCCCTGGTAATCGGGACGGGGTTAGGTGGTTCGGGAATTAATGCAGTGCAAACCAACATGGCTGTAAATCTATTGAATCTGGTTCTTGATCCTGAATTAACGCTCCTTGATTTCAATAGTAGACACCGTGTGGAGATTGCTGCGAGGAGATCCGAGGTTTTGGCGTTTTTCAAGTCCTTGGAAGAGGATGCCGTTGATCTCCTGTTGCTCAACAACGTGAACCCTGTCTACGCGATTCCCCCTGCAAATGGCGTAAAAGCTGCCCTGGAAAAACATGCCGGTTTTGTGGTGAGTTTCAGCAGCTTCATGGATGAAACCGCGGCGCTTGCAGACCTCATTCTCCCTGTGGCCCTTCCTCTGGAAACCTGGGACGAATATGGCGGGACACAAAATATCGTATCCACGTTGCAGCCGGCCATGGGCAGTCTGACCGGAGCCCCGGTTCTGGGAGATGTTTTTCTACGCACAGCATTTGGGGAAGAGAAGGGCATCAAGAATTATAGGGCCTATCTCTATGAGCAACTCATAAATCAGGGGAGAATTAAAGGCGAAGAAGGGTGGCTGAAGGCTTTTCAAAAGGGAGGAATTTTTGAGTCATCGTCACGGCGGAAATCTTTTTCAAAGAGGGACGTATTAGATGCCTTAACGGCCGTTCCCAGCCCTGTACAAAAACCA
>DAOVAK010000450.1 GCA_030671095.1 Deltaproteobacteria bacterium
CCACCGCTGCCCGCATATAGCCCTTCTGTATTTTCCCGGACAACGACAAAATCAATATCCTCAGGACCTTTATCCTTGAGGGGCGTGTCCACGCCGGGTAAAAGAACAACCGGCCTTAGGTTGATGTAGAGATCCAACTCAAAGCGCATTTTCAGGAGTAACCCCCTCTCAAGAATGCCCGGTGCCACATCGGGATGGCCTATGGCACCCAGGTAGATGGCATCCTTTTTCTTTAATTCATCCAGAGTGCTGTCTGACAATAAGGTCCCATCTTTCAGATATTTCTCGCCTCCTAAGTCAAATTCGTCAAGCGCCAATTGGAGACTGCACTTCTTGGACAGGGCTTTTAGTGCCTTTATCCCCTCTGCCACGACTTCGGGTCCTGTCCCATCTCCTGGAATCACAGCTATCTTATATTTTTTCGGCATCGTTACGCCCTCTGAGATAAAAAAATCTTTTTTGATGATTGATCAGAGATTAGATCAATTGAGAAAGCAAGACAGGGGCATGGGTTTTTTCTGGGGAAAGGACTGGCCCCCTGTGAACAGATGATCATTTTCTGTTTTTTAAGTGGTTCACCAATCCCCCAGCCTGAATGATTTCCATCATAAAATCGGGGATGGGTTTTGCTGAAAAATGCTGATCCTTATTCTCGTTACTTATTTTTCCTGTGAGAAGATCCACCGAAACCTGATCCCCTTCCTCAAGGTCATCGGAGGCTTGGTCAGATTCCAACAGAGGAAGACCTATGTTGAACGCATTTCTGTAAAATATCCTGGCAAAGCTCTTTGCTATGATGACCCGGATACCGACCCCCTTGATGGCCCAAGTCGCATGCTCCCTTGATGACCCACGACCGAAATTCTTTCCGGCCACAATGACATCACCAGCCTGAACCTTTTCCACAAAATCAGGCCTCAGATCAACAAAGCAATTCTTCGCTAGTTCCTCTTCATCAGATACGTTCAGAAACCTTGCAGGTATGATCAAATCCGTATCCACATGGTCTCCAAATTTCCAGACTCTACCTTCAAATTTCATGTTTTCGCACACTCCAAAACAGAATAATTTAGCCGCTCACTTCCAAATGGGCCTTTGATCCACAGGGGCTGGATTCAAGAGCAATGCTGGAGTGATGATCTTGTGTAATCGCTTCTTTATCTTTTAACACGTTCTCTTCCATTACTCCAGTACTCCATCACTTCAGTACTCCAGTACTCCAATACTCCAGTTAGAGGAGGGGGTTTCCTCGGCTATGAGTGATTGTGGTCTTTTAGAGGGTGGTTTTCTCCGAACGCTTCTTAGAGTTCATCCGGCGATCCTATCCTTCCAAGGACAGCTGAGGCGGCGGCTATTGGGGGGTTTGCCAGATAGACCTCGCTTTTTGGATGCCCCATTCTCCCAATGAAGTTCCTGTTGCTCGTGGAGAGCCCCCTTTCACCTTCCGCCAGGATACCCATGTGGCCTCCCAAACAGGGCCCGCAGCAGGCCGGACCTATCACCGCCCCCGCTTCAATCAGTGTCGCTAAAATCCCTTCTTGGAGGGCCTGTTTGTAGATGAGGGAGGAACCGGGCAGCACGATTAGCCTTGTTCCTTTGGACACGGACCTGCCTTGCAGAACGCCTGCTGCCTCCTTAAGGTCTTCGAACCGCCCATTGGTGCATGACCCTATAAAGACCTGATCAAGGTGGATCTGTCCAACCTGAGATATGGGGCGCACATTATCCGGGGAATGGGGAAACGCCACCTGTGGTTCAATGTCGTCCACTTTTATCTCTAATACCCTCTCATAGTTTGACCCTGGATCGCTCGCCAACAGCGATGGCTCCCTGTTGGACCTTTCTTTCACATAGCGAGAAGTGGTCTCATCCGGTTCCATAATGCCATTCTTCGCCCCCGCCTCCACGGCCATATTGGCCATCGTAAATCTGTGATCCATTGAGAGTTTTTCAATGACTTCTCCCCCGAATTCCAGTGCCCTATAGACCGCACTGTCCGCACCCAGTTCCCCCAAGGTAAAAAGGATCAAGTCCTTACCTCCCACCCAGGGCCGCAAACGGCCTTCATAGTTCAGCCTTATGGTGGGGGGCACCTTGAGCCATGTCCTGCCTGTGGCAAAGATCACGCCAAGGTCTGTACTTCCCATCCCGGTGGAAAAGGCCCCCAAGGCCCCATAGGTACAGGTATGGCTGTCTGCTCCGATAACCAGATCGCCGGGAACGACCAGGCCCTTTTCGGGCAGAATCACGTGTTCGATTCCTCCCTCCCCCAGCTCGAAGTAGTTCTTGATGTCCTGCTCCTGGGCAAATTCCCTCATGACCCTGGCCTGCTGAGCAGAAGGGATGTCCTTGTTGGGCACAAAATGGTCCGGCACCAGGGCGATTTTCTCCGAGTCGAAGACCTTGCCCTTCCCTATTTCATTGAAAACGCGTATGGCGAGAGGCGCGGTGATATCATTAGCCAAGGCCAGATCCACCTGCACCTGAATAACATCCCCCGGACTCACCGAGTCCATGCCCGCATGGGCTGCCAAGATCTTCTCCGTGATGGTCATTCCGTTTTTCATATTCAACTCTTCTGTATTAAAATACATAGGATGAGTGGCATGGAGTCTTTTAGCCACCCATCCTATCTTTCATTTTACCTTCTATATATCCTTAATTTCAAAACTAAAGACTCCTCTGATCCGGCATGAGGGACGGATTCTCCTTGAGGTAATCGAGACGATTGAGCCCGTTGACATAGGCCTTGGCGCTTGCCGTGATAATGTCTGAATCTGCGCCCTTTCCGAGGGCCACAAGCCCGTTCTCCTTGAGACGCACGGTTACCTCCCCTTGTGCGTCCATGCCACCACTCACGGCGGTGACCGTGAAACGCATGAGTTTTGAACTGGTGCCCGTCATTTTGGCAATTGTGTTGTAGGTGGCATCAATGGGACCCACGCCAAACCCTGCGCCTTGGGCTTGTTCTCCATCTATTATCAGCTTCACGGTAGCCGTTGGCACAGCCACAGTACCGCAAACCACGTTGAGGTAGTCCAGTTTATATCTGTCTGGAACACGCAAAATCTCCTCGGCAACCAGGACTTCAATGTCCTCGTCCAGGATCTCTTTGCGCTTGTCTGCCAGCTCCTTGAATTTCTTAAAGAGACGTTTGAAATCCTCCTCCTCCAGATCATAGCCCAGTTCTTTAAGCCTATCCCGGAAGGCATGGCTCCCGGAGTGTTTGCCCAAAACCAGCCGATTTGTGGCCAGACCTACGGTCTCCGGCTCCATGATCTCATAGGTCAACCTGTGCTTTAGCACACCGTCCTGGTGGATTCCCGCCTCATGGGCAAAAGCGTTCGCTCCAACCACGGCTTTGTTGGGCTGTACCACGATTCCGGTTATCATAGAGACTAGCCGGCTGCTTGGGTAGATCTCTTTGGTATTGATCTGAGTGTTCAGACCCAG
>DAOVAK010000328.1 GCA_030671095.1 Deltaproteobacteria bacterium
TCACTGGCAATGGCCGTTCCCGGGACAGAAGCAAGTATCTCCTCCCGAATTTGGCTCAATCTTTCCTTCTTCTCTGCCCTTACCGCTTCGGCGTCCAGAAAGCGCTTCTTGAGCTTTCGATCTTTTTCATCGAACCAGAAGTAGAACGCCCCGTTCTCTCCCACGATCCCATCCACGGGCCACATTCTGGCAATGTGATCGCACCATCCAGCAGGCCGTCCTGTGATGGGAACCACCTTAATGTCCTGCTCTTTAAGTTCCCAAAGGGCCTGAAATGCCGTAGCAGCAATTTTTCCGTGGGTCGTGAAGGTGTCATCGATGTCAAAAAAGACACCAATAAAACGCTTTGCAGCATCAGAATGGAGACTATTGATTGAGGGGATCATGAGGATTTACTCGGCTACCTGGTATACATCATTTCCATGAAAAAAGCTATTCGACGACAATTGGTCCAGAATCCCGACCACAGATAGGGCCCTATTTGTTCTCAGCTACTACGCCCATCTTTGAACTGAGAATAGCTTTTAGGATGTCGGGGCGGTTCGTGGTGATTCCGTCCACGTTCATATCCATGAGATCGACCATCCGCTCCCTTGAGTCGGGCGTCCAGACAAAGACCTTTAGCCCCAATTGATGGGCTTCCTGTACGAGGCTCGGAGTGATCGTCATATGGTTGGGGGCCCAATATCGCCCCCCCGCTGCCTCCACGGCACGGGGTATTGACCCATCAAACTCACCCACATCTATGCCCGCAGTCCATAGAGCGGGCCCGGGTTGCCCCGGCCTGACACTGTTCCAACGCATACCAATAGAGGACAGATAGACTGTCGGGATTTCAGGGGCTGTTTTCTGAACATGCACAAGTGCTCGCCAGTCAAATGAAAGGAGCATGGCGCGGGCGGAAAACTCTTCTTTGCGCAGGATTTGTACGACAGCGTCCGCAACGGGTTCAGGGGATTGTGATATCTCAGGCTCCTCTGGTGAAGTCTTTATCTCAATCCAAAGCTGCGTCTCATCGTCTTCACGACCTTTCAATAACAAAACCACTTCCCGTAGCGTGGGAATTCGCTCTCCGTCCACAGGCCTTTGATCGGGATACCGGTTTGCATAGGTTGTGTCTGGTTTCAGGCGGCCTATGTCAAAACGCTTCAATTCCGCCAGCGTTAGCTCTTTAATGGGCAGCGTGTTCCCGCTTTCTAGCCATTCTCCGTCTGGTGTTCGGGTGATTTCCGGTTTCAGTCGGAAATCGTGATGCACGACCGCAACCCCGTCTGCACTGAGCTGGACATCCAATTCCACCGCATCCACGCCAATGTCAAGCGCCTTAAAGAAAGCGGCCAGCGTGTTTTCAGGGGCGAGACCAGCCGCACCCCTATGGCCAATCACATGAAGGTTTTCCGGCCTCCTTTGATCATCGGTTTTAAGGGATGGGTTCATGATTTCGGTCCAATTTGCTTTACAAGAGTACGAGCTTAAGCCCTTATAAACCAAACTTATCCTTTTGCCAACTTTCCATATCAAGGCTATAATTCATTGATAAATTCTAGATTCTCCATTCCCTCTCCCCTGTTGGGAGAGGTGTGGTAGGGTGAGAGAGATGAAATCACGTTTACAAACCCAGGTATTGATAATAGGCGGTGGAGCCACCGGGACAGGGCTTGCTCGGGATTTGGCTTTGAGAGACGTTCAGTGCATTCTAGTGGAAAAAGGGGAAATAAACTCCGGCACTTCCGGCGCGAATCATGGACTTCTACACAGCGGAGCACGTTACGTTTTTTCAGATCCAGACAGCGCTACAGCGTGCTGGGAAGAAGCTGAACGCCTCAGGAGGCTTGCTCCCCATTGCATTGAGGAGACGGGCGGACTGTTCGCGGCCGTTGAGGGCGATGATGAGAAGTATGTGGCGGACTTTCCCCACCTTTGCTCCAATTGCGGTATCCGGATCCGAGAATTGGATCAGAAGGAAGCCCGTGAGCTGGAGCCCACACTTTCCGAGAAATTGATTGCTGCTTATGAAGTGGAAGACGCCACCATTGATCCCTTTATGCTATCCCTGGAGAACATCTCCCAGGCCCAACACCTCGGAACCAGCCTACTCTGCCACACCAAGGTCGTGGGCTTCAAAAAGAGCAACAGCCATATTCAGGCCGTTCAGTTGATTGATATGAAAACGGGTGAGGAATTCACTGTAGAGGCGGAGCAGGTGGTCAGTGCCTCTGGACCCTGGGCTGGAGAGATCGCAGCCTTGGCCAATGCCTCAATCGACATCCTCTATTCAAAGGGAAGCCTCATGGTCACGGATACGAGGGTCACAAAACGGGTCGTGAATCGTCTGCGTCCTCCAGGGGACGGCGACATCCTGGTCCCGGGCGGATCCGTTTCCATACTCGGTACAACATCCATACAGGTTGATTCCCTTCAAGGAATTGGACCCACAATTGAGGAAATGGACCTGATGGCCAAAGAAGGAGCCACCATGCTCCCTATTTTGGAAAACGTACGGTATATCCGCGCTTTTTCTGGAGTCAGACCTCTCGTCAGCGCCGAATGCGATGCTGATGCTCGTTGTA
The DNA here is from genome assembly GCA_030671095.1 of Deltaproteobacteria bacterium. The sequence goes on from DAOVAK010000328.1 coordinate 2,571, forward strand.
TTGCTAGAGGATTTGCACTTTTGGATCACTCTGTGGTGGGTGTGGAGAATTTATTCACTATTACCGGCGGGAAACTCACCACCTACCGTCTCATGGCTGAGAGGACTGCGGATCTGGTGTGTCAGAGGTTGGGAGTTGATAAACCTTGTCTTACTCGAGCGGAGCCCCTCCCATCCACGCGGACGGGGAAGTGGGCTGAACCAGGATTAGGTCCTAAGCTTTGGGTCAAACACAATAATCCCGAAGATCCTATGCTCTGTGAGTGTGAAATGTTGCCCAAGAGTGCCATTGACAGTGTCATTGATTCCATTCGACAACAGAATGGGAATCCGAGTCTGAGGGGCGTTGGACTGCGCAGCCGACTCGGGAAAGGGCCCTGCCAAGGGACCACATGTGGTCAGCGGGTTGTTGCGCATATGTATGAGCGGGGAGAACTGAAAACAGATCAAGGCCTTGCCAATCTTCGAGAGTTTTTCCGTGCACGATGGAAAGGGGAGCGTCCTGTTCTGTGGGACCGACAACTTGCCCAAGCAGAACTCAAAGAGGCCATTTATTGCGGGCTTCTGGGTCTGGAACTGGGGACCATAACGGATAGAGAGAACTGACTATGACTGCCGCAAACTCAGATTCCATTGAATGCGAACTGCTTGTCATTGGCAGGGGAATGGCTGGCATGGTTGCCGCACTGTTCGCAGTCAACAGGGGACTCTCTACTGTACAAGTGGGCATGACTGGGGAACTCATTTTTGCCAGCGGGCTCTTGGATCTGTTCGGGGTATCTCCTCTCAATGAGAGGAAGCCGTGGGACGATCCCTGGGCGGGAATCGATCTGCTGATACAGGATGTTCCCAATCACCCATACGCGCGTCTGAAGAGGGAAGAAATCCAGGGCGCCTTCGAGGAAGTCCTCTCATTTCTGGAGGCACACGGCCTTCCATATTGCTCGCAGGATGCGCGGAATTCCCAGGTGATGACCCCAGCTGGAACCATAAAGCGCACCTATTGCGTACCCAAAACCATGTGGAGCGGTGTTCAGGCCCTAAAAGAGAAGCGCCCTTGCCTGCTCGTCGACTTCATGGGGCTCTATGACTTTAGTGCCCGACAAATTGCGGCCACCAAGCGAAACGAATGGCCCAACCTGCGCTCGGCCCGCGTACCCTTCCCAAGCCTGGGCCACGTCAAGGATCTTATCACAGGGGAGATGACGGCTCAGGCCCTGGAGTTATCTAGTAATCGGGAAAGGCTTGTAAAGGATCTGCAACCACATCTCAAGGATGCCCAGACCCTTGGGATGCCTGCCATCCTTGGATTGAAGCGTAGCCACGAGATTGTCGCCGATTTAGAGGAGAGGATTGGGATCCCAGTCTTTGAAATCCCGACCCTTCCCATTTCTGTCCCCGGACTACGCCTCAATGACACCTTCACCCGGGGGCTGTTTGCCAAAGGGGTTACGATTTTTCATCAATATGGGGTCTTGGAGGCAAGTGAAACCTCCAGCGGTGACTTTCAGCTATCCATTGGAAAAAATTTATCGAAACGTAAAATACGGACCAAAGCCATCATTCTGGCCAGTGGCCGATTTCTGGGAAGAGGCCTGAAAGCAGACAGAAAACAGGTATATGAGACCATCTTTGATCTCCCTGTGCACCAGCCCGCAGACAGAAATAAATGGCACCGCCAGGATTTCTTAGATCCAAAGGGGCACCCTATCAATCGGGCAGGGGTTGAAATCGACAATAATTTCCAACCGGTGGACAGGACAGGCCA
>DAOVAK010000321.1 GCA_030671095.1 Deltaproteobacteria bacterium
ATTTGGTCCGATCAACGGGTTGGTTCCTGTCAGGTTGATATGGTCCGTAACTATCATCAGATCACCGGTCTCAAACTGTGGATTCAGACCCCCTGCTGCGCTGGATATTAGTAAGTTTTTAACGCCCAGCATGGCCATAACTCTCATCGGAAAGGTGATCTCTTTTGGTGAATATCCCTCGTAGATATGAAAACGGCCCTCAAGGGCAATGATTGGTTTACCTGCAAGTTTACCGGCCACAAGCATTCCTTTGTGCCCTTCAACAGTGGACTGCGGGAAATTTGGGATTTTATCGTAAGGGAGACGAAAATCAATGGCCATACGCTCTGTTACTGACCCTAACCCGGTTCCAGTAATCAGCCCTATCCTGGGTGACTCCGCCATCTTTAAAGCCAGAAAATCGGCAGTCTGCTTTATAGTTTCAATCATTTTAGAGCTCCTTTTTTCAATTTCTCACTTCCCATTATGGCACTTATGATGAAAAGTCAATAGGTTAAAAACGAGGGGTTGACCCAACACTTATTTTATTAGTTCATAGATTAAAAGGTAAGACCGCCCCGGTGTTTTTTCTTGACTAAGTGATTGACTCATAGAATAATTCAATGATTAGTTTATGTCTGTCATTTACATTGATGAGAAAGATGAATCTAAGGTTAAACCGCTCACACGATACGAATTAGAAAGAAAGGAGGTGGTGTTCAATAATAATGAATGAATGATAGTGCAGTATCGAGTGGTATGGCGGGCACATAGCCCATAAACCAAACTTTACTAAGGAGGTTTCCAATGAAGACTAGGAAAGTTTTTACTGTACTTGTCACAATGGCAATCGTTTCTATTTTTCTCATTTCCCCCGCCTTTGCTGAAAAGCCCATTAAGTGGAAAGCCCAGGCCCTGTGGAGCGCGGCAGAGTTGTCATACAAGACCTTTGTTGACTTTTGTGCACGGGTAAAGGTGCTAACCAACGGTCGGCTGGAGATCACCCCATATCCGGCAGGCGCTATTGTCCCAACCTTTGAAGGCTTAGACGCGCTCCAGAATAATGTCCTTCAGGCCCTGCACACATGGCCCGGTTACTTCAGCGGTAAGGAACCCGCCTTCGCTGCCATCAGTGATCTGGTTGCTGGTTATTCCCACCCCTGGCAGAAGGACGCTTGGATGTACTACAAGGGGGGCTGGGAGATGCTCAATGAGTTGTACAAGCCCTACAATGGTTATACGGTCGGCTGGATGTTCTGGGGCGTCGAGTCCATGGTTTCCACCAAGCCCATCAGAAGAATGGAGGACTATAAAGGGCTTAAAATGCGGGTTCCTCACGGCATGACGGCTATACTTTTTCAGAAACTGGGGGCCTCTGTGGTTGTTCTGCCCGGCGGCGAGGTCTATTCGGCCCTGGATAAAGGTGTCATCAACACCAGCGACTGGGCAAGCGCATCCATGAACCAACGCATGGGTTTTTTCCAGGTAGCCAAATATACCAATTATCCCGGCTTCCACTCCATGCCGCTTGGCGATTTCACAGTAAACATAAAAGAGTGGAACAAACTTCCGGACGACATCAAACAGATTCTCAAGTCGGCCTGTCGTGAGTGGTGCTGGGACAGTATTGAGCGGATTGCCATCGACGACATAAGGGCACTTAAAGAGATGAAAGAAAAAGGCGTCTCTGTGCAGACATGGAGCGATGAAGACTTGAAGAAGGTCCGGGCTGTAGCTATGGAAGTCTGGGACGAGTTCGCTAAAAAGAGCCCCATGACCAAGAAAGTCATAGATTCTCAGAAAGACTGGTTAAGGGAGTTAGGGCTAATTAAATAGTGGACTAATGAAAATAGGCACGAGGGAAAGGGAGACATAGATCTCCCTTTTCTTCAATGCACAAGGGATGGACATGAAAAAAATATTGGCTATCATCGATGCTCTCTCCATTTGGACTGGCAAGGCGGCAAGTTGGCTTGTCTTGATCGTAGTCGTCTTCATTGTTTATGAGATCCTGATGAGGTACGTTTTTCACCTTCCCACCCTGTGGGTTAGCGAGTCGATGGTTTTTGGCTGTGGCCTCACTTACGTCCTGGGTGCTGCCTGGGCCTTACAAGACAACCGGCACGTCAAGATTGATTTAGTTTACGGCCGGCTTACACTTCGGCAGCGGGCTGTCATTGACTCTGTAACCTTTTTCTTTTTTGCCTTATATCTTGGCCTCTTTTTTTGGGCGGTATCCAAGTACGCCTGGCAGTCTGTCCTACTTACTGAAACGTCCAGTTCGGCCTGGGATCCACCGGTCTATCCCATCAAGGTGGCACTGGCGATTGGCGTCCTCCTGTTGCTTTTGCAAGGCACAGCTAAACTCATTAGGGATCTCCACCTGGCGATCAAAGGGGGGCGGTGAACTATGAGCATCGAACTGATCACCCTGTTACTCGTGGCCACCTTTATTGTGCTACTTGTGACTGGTCTACCCCTGGCCTGGGTAATGGGCGCAACGGCCATGATTTTCAGCCTGATCCTGTTTAGCCCGGGTGTGATAGTCATGATGGTAGGTCGAGTCTATCAAATGATGTTGAATTACGCACTGGTGGCGGTGCCATTGTTCATTTTCATGGCTGCCATTCTGGAAAAATCCGGAGTGGCCGATCAATTGTTCAAAGCCGTGCATATCTGGTCCGGCTCTTTCCGGGGTGGACTGGCAATCGGGACCATAATCTCCTGCGCAATCATGGCGGCCATGGTCGGCATCGTTGGAGCCGAGATCGTCACTTTCGGTCTGATCGCCCTGCCTGGAATGCTGGAGCGAAAATACGACGAACGGATTGCCCTTGGCAGCATATGCGCTGGAGGTGGTTTGGCCACCTTGATCCCGCCCAGCGTGGTCTTCATCGTTTACGCCATGACCGCGGGCGCCTCGGTGGGAGATCTATTCATGGCAGGCATCATCCCTGGCCTGCTCCTGGGTGGGTTGTTCATAGGCTACATTGTGATTGCGACCTGGATCAAGCCGGAGATGGCCCCGGCTGCGCCAGAGGAAGAGCTTAATATTCCCATTAAGCAAAAACTTGCCCTGCTCAAAGGATTGATCATGCCGGGACTTCTAGCCGCAGTCGTTCTGGGATCGATTTACGGTGGCGTAGCCACGCCCTCTGAGGCAGCCGGCATTGGCTGTATGGGCGCATTCATTACGGCCGGGATAAATCGCAAACTCACCTTTGGCATGATCAAGAACGGACTTTACGAGACCGTTAAGATCTCAGCCATGCTGGCGTGGTTATTTTTCGGCGCCCAGACAATTATCGGCATTTACACCCTGGCCGGAGGCGATGAATTCGTACGCAACTCGGTTATGGCCATGCCTTTTGGTAAGTGGGGAATCATTATTGGCATGCAGTTGATCATGATCTTTTTAGGCATGTTTTTGGACTGGATCGGCATCGTCCTTCTTACTATGCCCTTGTTCGTACCCATTGTCGAAGATTTGGGTTTCAATATTGTATGGTTCGGAGTGGTCTTCTGCATGAATATGCACATCTCCTATCTTTCACCGCCCTTCGGACCATCCATTTTTTATTTAAAGAGCGTCGTTGGCGATGAGATTCCAGTAGGTCACATTTATCGTGCCAACTTGCCATATCTGTGGCTGACCTTTGTGGCGCTGGCCTTAATCATGGCCTTCCCGGGGCTGTCTCTGTGGTTGCCCAGTATGATGATAAAGTAAGTGTCCCGACAAAGCCGAGTGAAGTGGTGAAATATGGAATCGATCAAGCGTACACGCGCTGCTGACGAGGTCTTCAGAATACTACACAAATGGATATTGTCGGGCAGGCTGAAACCAGGAGATAAACTGCCATCACAAGACGAACTGGCCAGACAATTCTCTGTAAGTCGAAACACCCTGCGCGAAGCCATTTACAAATTGACAGTCATGGGCTTTCTGACAGCGAAACAAGGCGTAGGGACGGTCGTCAACATTACTACCGCCTCCAGCTACATGACGTCCCTTTCCGATCATCTTCTACTCAAGCCCGCAACGGTTCGGGAATTTATTGAAGCAAGGGTCGTTATAGAACAGGCAACTGTGCGACTTGCCGGGATAAGGTCGAACACAGATGACATAGAAGGTCTAAATGGAATCATTGACCAGCAATTAGCTGCTTTTGATAGTGGAGATGTGGACAATTTTATTCAGCTTGACAGCAAGTTCCACATGGAGTTGGCTCGAATGAGCGGCAATAATGTGCTTTTGAAGTTTCTGGAAACAACACGAGAATTGTTACATAAATTCATTGCCGAAGTATCCCACCTGCCGGGTGCTATTGAAAGCGCTCTTACCTATCACAGAAAGATCCTTGAATTTGTGAGTTCAAAGGATAGCAAAAAAGCAGAGGAAAAAATGCGT
>DAOVAK010000081.1 GCA_030671095.1 Deltaproteobacteria bacterium
TCCTATCTTGGGAAAGGTTGAGGGATTGGAAGGGTTTATCATGGCCGCCGGGCATGGGGGAGATGGAGTTTCCCTGGGTCCGATAACGGGAAAACTTGTTTGTGACCTCATAGTACTTGGCGAACCATCAATCCCCATAGATGGACTTGCTCTGTCCCGGTTTAACTGAACTGGACGATAGTGAACGGTACCGTTACCAAGGATCGGAGAACTGAGTAGATGTATTTCTTAAATAAACCACTCTCAGTAACGCCGCGGGAAAACAAAACTTTTAATGAATAACAAGAGCTTCAGAAAGGAGGTGATTAGCAGTGCCCCGGGTACGAGTGGAATGGCTAGAGGGAAGAACACAGGAGCAGAGACAGAAATTGGTGGAAGCGATCACAGATGCTTTTGTTGAGATCGTACATGTCAGACCTGATCAGGTTACGGTAATCTTCCAGGAGACCCCCAGGCATTTGCAGGCAAAGGGGGGAAGATTCTGGTCCGAGGGAGACCTCGGCAAAAAATGAGGGGGAAAATCCGCCGGACAAACCTACAAGATACGCGATTGGGGCTTTAGTCAGAATAAGAGAAGTAGTATGTAAGGATGTTGGGTTTTGGCAGAGCTTCCCTTCGGAAAGGGCTAAAATCCGCTATGGAGAACGAACGGTGGCAAAGTGTGGAGGGTAAACCAAGGGAAGAGAATCCAAAAAAGGAGGTGATGAAATCTTACGTATTGGAAAGGAAAACGTAATTTTTTTCCAAAAAGGAGGTAAACGAAATGAAAAAACGATTATCGGTAAAAGGAGTTGTGGTCACGTGTCTGCTGGTGATGCTGGTGTTGAGTTGGTACACTGTTGCTTGTGCTGCGGGCAAAGCGATTGTTAAAGCCGCAAAAAAAGAGGGCAAATTTGTCTGGTATACATCCATGCCCACGGAGCCCGCCGTTGACTATCTAAAAGCCTTCCAGAAGAAATATCCCTTTCTGGATGTCAGTGAATTCTTTCGGAGCACCTCGCTCAGAACATGGTCTCGTATCCAGACGGAATACAAGGCGAAAAAGGCTATTGCTGATGCCATTCACATAGCAATTCATCCACCATACTTGAAGATGGTAGATGAAGGGTGGCTCCTGAAATATGACTCCCCGGTATTCGGTGAATATCCCAAGGGATTCGCGGACCCAGGCTATTATGCGGCAATGCGGTGTTTTGCGGTAATCGGGGCTTATAACAAAGAAGTAGTACCGCCGGACCAGGTACCGAAGACGTGGAAGGAATTAACGAACCCTAAATGGAAGGGCAAGCTCGGTGTGGAACCCGCAAGTTCAGGTGCGCAGGCCTTGGCGTATTATACTGTTGGGAAAGTGCTTGGTGAAGGATTTTGGAAACAAATAGCAGCCAACAAGCCGAAGGTCTACACCGGCACAGGGGCAAGCACAGCCGCCCTGCTGAGGGGTGAAATGGAGATTTCTATGTGCTTGTATGGGTATGCGGCCTATCGGGAGCGTGAGCTCAAGAAGAGCCCCGTACGCGGAGTATGGTTTAAAGAAGGGGTTCCACGCGTCGTTGCCCCACTGGGGATTATGGAGAATGCCCCGCACCCCAATGCAGCCAAGCTGTTCCTGGATTGGGCACTGTCAAAGGAAGGGCAAACGAGGATGGTCGAGCTCGTCGGTGCCTATTCAGCAAGACCGGATGTCCCTGCGGCAAAGGGCAATCCATCCACATCGGAATTTAAATCCTTGTTTGTTACGGATATGGATGATTTCATGAAGGTAGTGAACAAGTTTCCGGAGATCTGGAGGGGTGTCGTAGAGTAACCGTACAGTAGCCCCTATCCCTCATAAAAAGAGGGATAGGGGCTACACAAGGATAAGCTCGTTAAATCCTAAGCATTCCCAAAATGAGCGATTCTGGAAAACTACTCCTTCTGAGGAATGCGCAAGACGAATGATGAGGACTTCCCAGTGCATGAATGGCGGGCATTGGTATCGGCAATATGTTGAATCTCCCTATTATCCTTAGGCCAAAAAATGTGGTGCTTGGACTCGTGGTCGCCATCGTTGTGGTACTGGTGGTGGCCCCCACCGCCATGCTCGTGCTCGGGGCTTTTACGGATGAACCGATTTTCGAAACGGGTTTTTTTAAGCTCATAAGTGAGGGAAACTTTACTCTTGAGAACTTTAGGCGATTATTTATTAGATTTGATGCACCCCGCCTTTTTTTCAATTCTCTACACATAGCCATTGGCAGTACAATCTTTTCATTAGTTGTGGGGACATCCCTTGCCTGGATCATAACGCGAACTGATGTACCCGGCGGCAAGATATTCAGGTCATTAATGTTAGTCCCCTTCTATTGTACCCCAATAGTAGGAGCCATTACATGGTCAATGCTGGCTTCCCCAAAGGCGGGCGTTATCAACGTTTTCCTCTCGCCACTATTCTCTTTTTTAAAAATAGGTCCTTTCAACATCTACAGTCCGACAGGAATAATATGGGTGATGGGAATCTACTATACACCGATTATTTTTCTCTTTTCTGCTGGGGCCCTTCAATCGATGGACCCCTCGTTAGAAGAGTGTTCCCGGGCTGCGGGAGCGAACAACTTTAAAACCACGCTGAAGATCACCTTCCCCTTGATCTCACCGGCAATTTTGGGGGGAACCCTCTTGGTATTTATTTTATCCATGGCGGCATTTGGGGTCCCGGCTGTTTTGGGGATATCCGAAAGTTACTATGTAGTAACCACGAGAATATTGACCTTAATAGCGGGTTATCCCCCCGAGTACGCACTGGCTGCGGCTTTGGGGTTATTACTATTCACATTTTCTGCGGCAGGGGTATATATTCAGATAAAAGCGTTGGGGAAGAGGCATTTCATAACGGTTACGGGGAAAGGCTTTCGCCCGCGGAAGATCAGGATGGGGAGTTGGAGAATTCCCCTTTTGCTCATATGTGTGCTGTATCTCCTCCTATCAGTGGTTTTGCCGATCGGAGCTTTGGTCTGGACCTCCTTGCTAAAATATCTGGTTATACATCCAAGCAAGGCTATATATACTTTCTCAAATTACCTCTATATGTGGTTTAGTTATCCTAATACAGCATTAGCAGTGAAGAATAGCCTGTTCATAGCCCTGATAGGAGCGACGGTGGGCATATTCCTTATGGGAGGGGTAGCCTGGATACTTCATCGCACACGCCTACCGGGGCGAAATATATTAGAATACCTCTCCATGTTTCCCATAACCATGCCCGCAATAGTTTTCGCGGTGGCTTTACTCTGGACTTGGATTAGGGTGCCGTATATCTATGGCACGATTTGGCTCCTTTTGATTGCGTACATCACTGTCTTTATGCCATTTGGTATCAGATCTATTTCGGCAACGATAGTCCAGATCGATAAGACTCTCGAGGAATGCGCACAAGTAGCTGGAGCTTCTTGGTCTCACACGCTGAGAACGATTACCTTTCCGCTCCTCAAACCCGGGCTTATTGCAGGATGGAGCCTTATGTTCATTATGTTCAGCAGGGAATTGTCTTCCTCCGTTCTTTTATGCAGCAGCCGTTCTACCGTCATGTCCGTTGAACTCTATAACCTGTATTGGCAAGGGTTCTATCCTGTCTTGGCTGTGCTGGCTATTGTTCAAAGCCTTATTACCTTTGGTATCCTGGTCATGGCCCATAAGCTCGGAGGGGCTGAGGTCGCGATAACTTAGACCTTGCTGGAATACTCATCAGTCTTGGAGAATAACATGGGAGAGTGTGCTCTTTCGGTGGAAAACCTGGTCATTGACTATGATGGGGTACGGGCCGTAGATCGGATAAGCTTCAATGTTGAAAAAGGGGAACAGGTAACCCTCTTGGGTCCGAGCGGCTGTGGAAAAACGAGTACCCTCAGGGGAATAGCTGGCCTGGAAACTCCCGCTGAGGGCACAATAACACTCTTCGGAAACACTGTCTTCTCTAAAAAGAGGGGTATTAACGTCCCAACTGAGAAAAGGGAATTGTCGATAGTTTTTCAATCTTACGCCATATGGCCCCACCTGACTGTCTATGAGAATGTAGCCTATCCCCTGAAACTGAAGCATTATTCCAAGAAAGAAATTAAGAACAAAGTTCACGCTATTCTGGATATACTTGGTTTGCAGGAGTTTGAGAGCAGATCGGCTACTCAGCTGAGTGGTGGACAACAGCAGAGGGTAGCTCTGGCTCGGGCGCTGGTGTACGAGCCAACGATAATTCTTTTTGATGAGCCCCTGAGCAATTTAGACGCTAAGTTAAGAGCAAGGATGAGAGTAGAATTGAAACAACTGCAACGCGATCTACACTTCACTTCAATTTACGTAACTCACGACCAAGAAGAGGCACTGGTACTTTCCGATAGAATCATTTTGTTAAACGACGGGCGGATTGAACAGGTAGGTTCGCCCAACGAGATTTATAGTGAACCACAGACTGAATTTGCCGCAAGGTTCATTCCTTCGGCGAACTTAATTAAAGGGGTAACTGCTGAGAAATCTGGCGACGCCCATTATACTCTAGAGACAAAAGAAGGAGTTTTGGTACTGTGTGGTACAGCGAGCAACCCTGTAAAGTCAGGACAGGAAAGACTAGCATATATTGGCGCATCTTACCCTAAATTGAGTAGCTCCCCGCCCCCTCAAAATGTGAACGTGTGGGAAGGCAATGTGAAGATGAGAATTTTTGTCGGAGACTACATTGACTATGTCGTAGAGACTGAGGTGGGGGATTTGCGGGTGAGAACTTTGCCCGACATCCTCATCGAGGAGAGGCAGAAGGTTTTTGTTTGGACGGACCCAAAATACTGCCATTTAATATGAGCAATTCCAGTTTGGGATACGATTGGTTGCTAGAAATGTCAAGAGTCAAATTCTCTTTTTACTGTTCTGTTATTCGATTCCTGCCAGACAGACTGTGATTTTGCTGCTAGCTTGCACTAGCTACCTCAGATTAGGAGTTTCTGCCAAAACTTGCATATAACACTCTTTGGCTAAAATAATCCAAAGGTTAAGTCTAAAGGAAAGGAATAGGTTATGTCTAAAAAAATAGGAGTCATAGGATATGGCACATTGGGATCTTACCTGGTGGATAAGATCAATTCAGACGCGACGCTCAGCCTCGAATTTGTTTACGATATTGATAAGGAAAGGCTCGGCGACTTGGACAGCTCCCTGGTGATCGACTCCATGGAGAAAGCCAGGGAGAGAGATGCAGACCTTATTGTGGAGGTGGCCAATGCGGAATGGATCAAGAGTTTTGGCCCATTCGTTTTGGAATTTACCGATTTGTTAATTTTCTCGGTCACTGCATTTGTCGAGGAGGGACTGCAAGAGAAGTTAGACAAAACCGCAAAGGCGAACAATACCAATTACTACATTTCTCATGGAGCCCTCATAGGCTTGGACGGGGTTAGAGATGGAATAGACGTAATTGAACAGGTGAGTATTACCACCATAAAGCCCCCGGAAAAATTGGGTCTCAAGGAGAAGGTTTCGAGCAAAAAAATCCTCTACGAAGGGCCCACTCGAAAAGCGTGTGAACTCTTTCCTCGTAATGTCAATGTGCACGCAGCTTTAGCTCTTCACGCTCTGGGGTTTGATAGGACCATCTCAAGGGTTATCGCCGACCCTGAAGCGGACACTATGAGGCATGTTATCGAAGTCAAAGGAAAAGGATTATCCTGGACAATCGACGTCCAAAGCATACCGGTGGGAGATGTAACAGGTGCGTATACACCAGAGTCAGCCTTCCAAACCGTGAAGAGAATCTGTAGACAAACTCATGGCATGAGGTTGGTTTAATTAGCACCGCATCCCATTGAATCCTTGCCATAAATAGCAACTTCAAAACACCAGGGGCCATTCGGATAGAATAATACACCACAGGACTTCTTCGTCACCCTGATGGTGAAAAATGGAAAAATCAGCTCCGGTAAGGGCTTCATCGAAAGGAGGATATCATGAAGGTTGAGTTCTTTACTACGGGATGCACCGCAGAGGTCGTGGAAAGAATGCGGACCGAACTCGAAAAAAGGGGATTTATATTTGCGGAAAATGAGAAATCATACCACGTTCATTATTCCAATGGGCAGCTCGAAAAGACCCAGACATGGTCAAAGTTCTGGACTCGAAAGCAACTAGATGACCCCTATCCGCCCCATTATTCCATAGAGATAGAGGGGGAGGTTATCCTAGAAGGAAAAAATGCGATCATAAAAGCCGACTTTATTGAAAACCACGCAAATCGACCGCACGGAGCCGGGGGAAGTCGTGCCATTGACGAATATGTCGACCTCTTCTGCGAAATCCTCCGGGATCAGTAAGCATGGGGTGAGCGATGGGCCGAGAGAAACGATATGCTCCACATCTTAATGGTAATTAACGGCTCATGGATTATCCTCATAACCTGATCTCGGCTCAATTTTTATATCGATTAGTTTTTTCGGAGTGGGAAATTGGATAGAAAGGAGGATTCAAAAGAATGAATGCTTTGTCGCCCATAAGTCAAACTCATCTTCCGGGAATAAAACTCTTCGCAAGAGGAAAAGTACGGGATATGTATGATTTGGGAGATGAGCTTGTCATAGTAGCCACCGATAGGGTCTCGGCCTTCGATTGTGTTCTCCCCGATCCTATTCCTGTTAAGGGGAAAGTCTTGACAGCCCTATCCTCTTTCTGGTTCGATCGCACCAGTGATTTGATTCCCAATCATCTCATCACTACCAACCCTGAAGAATATCCCGCTAACTTACGGCAATTTAGAGACATCCTAGAAGGAAGGTCCATGTTGGTTAAGAAAACGGAGGTTATCGAAATTGAATGCATCGTCCGAGGCTATCTGGCTGGATCTGCCCACAGAGAATATCAGAATTCCGGCTCCATTTGCGGCATTACCCTTCCCCCTGGCTTACGAGAGGCGGATCCTCTGCCTGAACCTGCTTTTACTCCGGCCACAAAAGCAGAGAGTGGACATGACATAAATATTACCAGGGAACAAATGGAGGAGCTCATCGGGGAAAAACTAACTGAGGAGCTCGTAGAGATAAGTCTGAAGATTTACAAGAGGGGTAGTGAACTTTTGAAACCGCGAGGAATGATTGTCGTAGATACCAAATTTGAGTTTGGATTTCACGGTGGTAAAGTAATTCTCATAGACGAGCTTTTCACACCTGACTCTTCCCGATTCTGGTCAGCAGAGGAATATGTGCCCGGACAGCATCAAGAGAGCTTTGATAAACAGTTCTTGCGAGATTACTTGGAAACCTTGGACTGGAATAAAACGCCTCCTGCTCCCCATGTTCCTTCCCATATTATCAAAAAGACGAGCGAACGATATCTCGAGGCCTACCGGAGAATTACAGGAGAGGAGCTTAAACGGTAAAAGGTCACATTCTTCGCTATAACACCCAAGATCAAAAAAAGGGTTAGAGGTATTCGAAAAAGTGGCACAGGGGAGCTTTTCGCTACCAGCTCAACCTCCAGACACATCTCCTCGTTTCAGCAGCGAAGTTCGCGATCGATTAGATCAATCTCATCCCGTGCTCTTGTGAGCATATTCTCTTTACGGTCTTAAAGACGGATTCTGGAACATGAGCAGCTGTTCTCTCTCCCAGTGGTCTCCCTTGCACGTCTATTTTCCAAACAAACCCTCGCCCTCTTACTTCAAGAATGTGCCTCATCACGCGAGCTTCAGGATCAGCTATAACGGTGGAATAGGTTTTGTCGAACCCCAGACCGTGTAAGGCCAAGCTGGCATGGATATTTACATTTCGCGGGAATAGTTGACACGCTTTGCGTGTTGGCCCCTCATAGAGGACAGTTCTTTTTGAAACCCTTTCCTTGAGGCCATATCCCTCTTGAGGTCTTATGGTAGTAATTCTCACATCCTCGAGGAGATCTTTTCCATCTCTCACACCATCCAGCCCTATGATCGCTCCGTGGGAAATATAATAGTGGGTTTTATTCGCCTCTGCTACGGCGTCTAGATTCTCTTTGAGGCCCTCCTCAGCAAAAGCGGTAACCGAGAATATCAGCAAATCGGCAAATTCTAATGCGAGAGGAGCAAACCTTGTTACCCATTCCGAGGTGGCCACTTCCACGATGAGGTCCGCCTCTCTCTCCCTGGCCTCTTCGATCGAATCAAGCACCAGAGAATCTTCCAGGTCGCAGAGCTTATCCTTATCTATATCAAAGACAAACTCCACTATGAGGTTCTCCTCCCCGTTAATCTTATTGACCAGATACGATCCCAGTCTGCCATAGCCCACGACTCCTATTCTCTTGGTCATTCCTCGCTCCTTTTCCGTCATATGCGCCTTAGCAATGGGGGGTTCCTCCGAACAACCTAACAGCATTCCCTAGGATGTTAGTTTACGCCTACCTTCCTGATCTCATTTTGGCAAAAAGAATGACTCCATGGAAGTCAAGCTTTACGTCATTGTAAAAAGTCGAGATCAGACGGCAAAGAAAAAAGATCCAGATGCAAGGCACGCAAATCCTGAGGAATGAGGCGTACATAGAAGTACGCTGCAGTGACGAAGGATGAAGCGGAACGCAGCAGATGGACTTTTTACGAAGCCGTCAAGCTTTATCCGTGATAACCATCTTTTGACCAACATCGACATCCAACTCAAAACCGCTTTTCCTCTCATTGGCGCGTATGATCACGTTCATGTGGTTGGGCATGTGGGTTTCGTCAAAACCCACGATTTCCCCAATCATTCGGCCTTCCACCATTACCTTGTCACCAAAAGCAATGATGCCTCCCTTTTTTATC
>DAOVAK010000379.1 GCA_030671095.1 Deltaproteobacteria bacterium
AAGTCAAAAATGGGACGGCAAAGTAAAAAGCTCCAAATGCAAGGCTTGCGAATCTTGAGGAATGAGGCGTACTTACAGTACGCCGCAATGACGAAAGATGAAGCGTAACGCAGCCCTTCGGCTTTGCTCAGGGCCGTGAGCCTGTCGAACGGCAGTTGGACTTTTTACGAAGCCGTCAATATTCAATTAAACGAAAGGAGTAACATTATGGACATAGAAACCTTCTGTACATATATGAAAGATGAGATGACAGCATGGAAGGCGAAAACCTATGATCTCATCAGGAAAGTGGAGAAAATGCCGCCAGATTCAGATGGAAACAGGGCGGTCTCAATTGATGAAATGGGAGCAATTATTGATAAGATTGAACAAACAATCGGAAAGCTCGAAAAAGAATGTCCAGTCCATTGGGAATCTGAAAAAGCCGAGCTGGATCATATGATTTGTGATATTAGAGAGAGATGGAACGAAGCCTCAGAAATGTCACCCGATGATTTTGACTGATCAGCACATGTTCCAATGATTGCTTGAATAACGAGATTCGGCTAAAGATTCAATCGTGAGTTAAGAAAAGGTAACATTTTAGCCCTTTGAAACAGCCATGCAAGGACTTTTGGTGGGCTGAGCGGGGTTCTCTGGAGCGGCCAAAAACCAGGCCTTCTGTGCACGGTTTCTTCCGGGGGCTCCCTTGCCATGACGCCTGCGCACACAGGCCGTCCAAACAGAGACCAGGCCAAGTTCAATGGGGACAGAACAAGGCCTCAGAGCTACCTCGCTTTGTGCGCCATCCTTAAGGGCACCGGGCAAATTTTTTGGTCCCTCCAGAGAATGCCGCTTAGCCCAGGGGCTTTTTAAACGCCTCCCCGGCCCGTACCGGCCCGGGACGGGCAGGCCCTTTTCAAACGGCTAAAGTATTACGATTTGGTGGGTTTTTTGAATGTTGCTTACAGCACTCTACATCTGTTCCTTGTAGAGTTCGTAGTACTTGAAGACTTTCCTTATGTATATCCTGGTGGCCTTAAAAGGTGGGATGCCCTTATACTTCCGAACCTTCCGACTTCCTGCGTTATAAGCCGCAAGGGCGAGCTTCACATCTCCGTCGAACTGACTTAGCAGTTTCTTGAAATAAACGACGCCCGCTTTGATATTGTGCTCGGGATCGAACACATCTTCCACCCCAAGCGATTTGGCCGTTATGGGCATTAGCTGCATGAGGCCTTTTGCCCCTCTTTTGGAAACCGCCTTTGGGTTGTGCCCGGATTCCGCCATTATAATAGCCTTTATGAGGGCTGGATCCATCTCGTGGCGACCGGCCACTTCGATAATAATCGGGTTAAACAGTTTATCTCTTGTTTTAACAGGTGTGGGTGATGGGCCATCTTCTCGTGCAAGGTCAGAAGGTGCCTCTGCCAGATATCGTGTTTCATCTTCCGTGGCGTCCATGAAATTCTCATAGAGAGCGCGGAGGCCCATTAGCTCTTCGTCACTCAATAGGGCATGCATAGTCAGGACATCAACGGGCTTTACGTCCGAAATCTGGACAGGCCCTCTTTTCCCACTAACATAATTGGCGTGGATGCACAGACCTATAGCAGCTCCCAATATCCAGGTGACTAGTTTCTTTGAAGAGAGGGTCATCTCCAAAACTCCCTTTTCCCCACTATTCCCTTCTATCCTTCCTTCTTGCGGCCTTCGTTGGCCTTTCTACCTTGAAAGAATCATGCCATACCATATAACTTTATCATTCAATAACAACTTTCAAGTACTTAGCCTATTTTTCATGAAATACCAAATCCGATGAAATATGTAAAAAAAGTTATCACTTTGTAAAAAAAGTTTCCATTTCTTGTTAGGAATTTTCATACATTTGGCAGATTGGGTCAGGCTAGAAGATTAGGGATTTCTCATGGTTTCGGGCAAAAGCTCTCGCAGTCTTAGGATTATCGAGAGACCGACAGAGATGGGAAATCCATCTTCGGAGTTTTCGGCACGTAGTGTTACACCGTCAACAGAGCCGTTTTCCAAAAGATGATTTGCGATCTCGGCAGGATCAAAGAGCTTGAAGAGATCTTTTCCGAGCTCAAGACTCATTGCTGCGATTACCCCGTAGACACCCCAATTGGATACAGTAGCGATAACAAGTTCCTCGCACTTGGTTATTGAAGGGATGATGGACATGTGTGAGAGGTCTCTGCTTAGGTTTCCCATGCCAATTTCGTTGCCACCGTCACCAAAGGCAATGGTGGGACAGGTGCATAGCTCAAGGAATAGATCGTACTTTGCAGCGTATTCTGTGATGTCCTCCTTTCGCATATTATAGTAACGTCCGTCCTCAGCCACACCAGGCCGTTCCACAGAAATGACAAGTGATGGTTTCAGGGAGGCAAGTGCAGTCTCAACCAACGATTTACTCTCTTCCCAGGTTCGGATAGGGATCTCGTAGGTCATAAAGTCCCTGCTTAATATTTTAGATATGGGCGGGGCGCAAACAAAAATTGGCCGATGTTTTAGAGACTCGAGAACCTTATACAAACTGATTGCGCCGATGGGGCCGTCTGTCTCAAAGCTGCTGCCAACTGGAAACCCTGTGCCAATCAACACAACGCCCTTGTTCTTCAGAATGAGATGGGCCGCTCGTTTGCAGTAACCCTCTGAGAGACCCTTTCTCAATGCGTCCATGCCCCGAGAGCTGTGTGCGAGAATAATGTTTTCAATTTTGACATTCGTGGTGTTCATGGCAGGTGGTTAAATAGCATATTTTGCTAGAAAAGGAAAAGAGGAGTCATTCAATCCTGATCCACCAGCGAGGCATCATCTGCCGTTCGACAGGCTCACAGGAACCTGGCTTCATCAGTTAAAGTGACTGCAAGGTAAGTCAACCACACATTTACCGCATACGTGTGTTGTCTCTTTAAGGCCAGCCAACGCCTCTGTCTGATTCAGATTCAATTTAAGCCGTGTCCAGCATCGCTGGCGATCAATCCCTTCCTCCCTTAAGGCGCCAACCGGACAACGCTTAAGACATTTCAAACACTCCTTGTTGGCCTTATGAAGACAAAGTTCTTGGGACTGAACAAGGGGGTTGTTCCCCAGTTCAGCCTCAGTAACCAGGCTGCCTAGACGGCCTGCACACCCTGAAGAGGTGATGAGTTGGGCATTCACCCCAAAGCGTCCGAGCCCCGACAGATAAGCAAGGTGCTTGTGAGACCATCTAGAGACGAGCTTAACCTCATCGAAGTTGTGCGTGGCAGGTGTCAGGCCAGAGCTATAGCTTTGCATAGCCAGCTGCTCTCTGATCTCTTCAGCCACAAGACCGATAAGCTCGTTTGTTGCTTCGTAGGCCACACCCCAATTGCGGCAGGGAAATTTGCCCGGGCTATTTTCATCAATAAGCTCTTTGACAAAAGGGATGAAAAAGACGATCAAGGTTTTGGCTGACGGGAGGAGGTCCCTTGGTAGTAAATGCTTGTCAGAAGCAATCTTTGAAAGGATTTTAAATCGGTCATCGACCTCGGCTGTGGCCAAGAGGGGTTTACGCCACCAGTTTCCTACCTTGGCCTTGCCAGGATGGGAGGACACATACGCTTCCACAATCCGTCTGAGATCTTCTACTCTCATTTAGAACCCATTCCTTAATACATCGAATCGGCCATGCTACTTGACTTAGGTCAAAGACAGCTTTGAAAAACCTTGCTAAAAAAACTATAAACTGAAGAAGGAGATACGTAATGAAATCCGTCACTGAGGTCTGCTTGTTTGGCTCTCTTCGCAAAGTTTTGGGAGATCTTTACGGTCTGCCGCTCCAAATGGACCTCAACGCTCCAACTCCCCTACCCGAGGTTTTAAAGGGCCTCAAAATCCCCTTCAATATGGTACAGGTGGCGATGGTCAACTACAGGGCCGTTTCCAAGAATTCAACAATCCATCCAGGTGATCGGATCTCTCTGTTTCCAAAAGAGT
>DAOVAK010000594.1 GCA_030671095.1 Deltaproteobacteria bacterium
TGATTCTCTTTTTCATTTCATCGTCGAGGGCCGGCGCGGTCGCCAAGAAGATTTTGCTCTTGAAATGCTTGTTTGCATAGTCGAGGGCAAAGCGGCTTTTTCCGCTTCGACAGCCACCGGTTACAAAAATGATCTCTTTCACAGTAAGTCCCTTACGTTTTTTATCCTCTTAAGAAAAACCCCGAACCAATCACCCCCACCCCTCCCTCCCCCTCTAGGGGGAGGGTTAGGGAGGGGGTAATTGAGCCGGGGATGTCCCTATTAGGCTTAAGGAAATCACCTGAACCAATTGGCTCTTCGTAAAGAATAATCGAATTGAAGTCAAGGGAAAAGGTGACTGGGAACAGCCTGTTAGAACTTAATGCCTGGCCATCTATCCATAGGGTCGGTGGAGCGGACAATGTGCATTCCTGCATCAGCGAATCTCTGGAATGCCTCGTTGGCTGGGTCGGTATAGTCTATGACTCCAGGGATAACGACCGGAGAGGTGCAATCTTCCAGTAGATACACTTTCCCGGCCAACCTCATATCTTGAGTACGAATGTCTTCTAGCAGGTCATCAATGGTCCAGGCGACACAGTGGCTTTTGGCCTGGCCTGCGATCAGTACGGCGTCAAATTGTAAGAGCTGTTGGATAAACTTCGTGTTCTTTTCGGCAATCGGCTTCCCGTCCGGGCCCTCTGTCACTTCCGGGCCAAGGACGGAATAGTGCTCGGTCAGGGGATTGCCCCCTTTAATTTGAAAATTTGGTTGACACTGCCGCGCTATGCTGTGGAAGAAGTTGGCTTCTTCAAAGGAGGAGACAAGGGCGTGCCCAATACCTCCCAGCATGGCATGATACGGCCAAATCGTTAGATCGTATTTGCCGCCCTCATTTAACGTTTTTGTGTAATGTAGGAGATGTCGCTGGCCATATTCCTCATCAATTTGGAGGCTGCGGCGGAGAACAGGGTTAAGCTTCCACACACCTTTCTTTATTTCTTCTTCCGAAATGAGTGTGAAGGGTGGTGGATGTTCTCCTTTGTCATTAACCAAGAAGATGGCGTGGAAGATCTGCATCGCCTGGTGGGTATCCATGGTCGGGGCAATCTGGCTGATTACGTCAAGATTACGGTAGATGAATTCGCAGAGTCTCGTATTATCATCGACTGCACCAGTCCCCGACCGCCCACCCACAAACAACTCGAAATCAGGAATACAGAAGGTGTTTTGTACGTCTACCGCCACCAGGCAAATTCTGAATTTATCCTCGGCCGAAGGCGGTACACGATGCTTTTTCGCCCAGTTTGCAGACTCTTCGGCCCGTATCTGATAGGGGACTTTCCAGACATCGCCCACCTTATTCGGGTCGAAGTGGGGTGGAATGGGTAATTCACGGTGTGCCATATCGGATGAGTTCGATTATTCTTGATATGGAAGATTGACCCGTTCTTGTCCCTGTACTCTCATTATTCGCCTTCACGAGAGTCGTCACAGGGTTCATCTTCTTCGTCTGACCTGGAATGCTCTGCGCTGGGGGCAGTGGTGCAAAAGGGGAGTTCTTCTTCCTTTTTCTTTTTCTTCCCCACTTGCTCCTCGGCTTTTTTCTCTTCTTTTTCTTCCATAGTAACCTTCTCCTTTTATCCCCTACCCAGGCGTTCGGCTGAGGCCCTCGGCTTGAACTCAGCCCCGAACTGCTCCTCCCAAAGTGAGCACGGGTGGGAAGTGGCTAATTTGCTCAATTAACCTAAATCATCTTTAAAATAATCTATTCTTGAAAAATGTCAAATTCCCGATCTTGTTTTCCCCCTTCCGAGACGTCTTGCTCCCTTAAAGGAGCCTTTTCTCCCTTAGAAATGATTCTGCCACTTCAGCGGGCCTTCTTTTCTTTCCATCCACCTCAAAGTTGAGGCGCTGCATCGCGGCATTGTCTAGAAGTCCCTCAACAAGTGATAGGACACCATCAAGTTCCGGATGCATTTGCAGGATCTCCTGTCTTATAACAGGAGCGGCATGGTAGGGGGGAAAGAACTGCAAATCATCCTCAAGTGGTTTCAGATTATAGGCTGCAATACGGCCGTCTGTGGCAAAGGCACAGATCACATCCACTTCCCCTTTTGCTATGGCTTCGTACATAAGGGCAGGGTCCATGTCACGGACCTCCCCGAATTGCAGGCCGTAGATCTTCCGCAGCCCTGGGTAGCCGTCAGGTCTCTCAGCGAACTCGGCCGTGATGCCTGCTCGGAGCCTTGGAGCGACCTCTTCAAGATCAGAGATCTTGGCCCATCCATGCTTCTTTGCATCGACCGCACGAACGGTCACGGCGTACGTGTTGTTAAATCCGAAAGGCCGGAGCCACCTTGTGCGAAACCGCTTCGGGTAGGCCTGTGACACAAATCGTAGTGCCTCTACTGGATCGGATATCACCGGTTCTTTAAGGATCGCTGTCAGCCCGGTTCCCGTGTATTCCGCATAGAGGTCAATTTCGCCATTAACAAGGGCCTCATGACAGATCATGGTGCCCCCCAGGTTGAAACGGCGTTCCACACTCAGATCCGTCCTGGCTTCAATAAGTTGAGACATGATCTCTCCAAGTATAAGTTGCTCGGTGAAATTCTTGGTTGCGATCCGGATGGTCCCAGTTTGGATTTTTGAACGGGCTGCTAAGTGGCGTCCCACAGAGGGTCTTGTGTAATAGGAAAAAACACCCACGAGGACCAGGAAAATAGGCATG
>DAOVAK010000486.1 GCA_030671095.1 Deltaproteobacteria bacterium
TATCAAATTCCTCTTGGCCCGGGTGATACTGCTCCTTGCAGTCCTTGCAGAGGGTCCTCACCAACCTCTGGGCCAATACACCCAGGATGGCATCGGCAAAATTGAAGGGATCCATGCCCATATCCAGGAGTCGGGTTACGGTCTCAGGGGCGCTGTTGGTGTGGAGCGTACTGAAGACCAGGTGGCCCGTCAGAGAGGCCTCAATACCCGTGGACACGGTCTCATGGTCGCGCATCTCACCCACCATGATCACATCAGGATCTGCCCTCAAAAAGGCCCTCATGGCCGTGGCAAAATCGAATCCGATTTTTGGATGGACCTGGACCTGACGCAGGCCTTCCTGGCTAATCTCGACAGGATCCTCAGCCGTCCATATTTTTGTCTCAGGCTTGTTGATATAGCGTAGCGCGGCGTGAAGTGTGGTGGTCTTGCCGCTTCCTGTGGGTCCCACCACAAGGACGATCCCGTAAGGCTTGGATATCAGATCGATGAAGGAGCCATAGGCCCTGTCACTCATCCCCATTTTATCCAGGGGAATGGGCTCCCCGGTCGCCAGGAGTCGCAAGACAACATCCTCATTTCCCCCTGCCGTGGGAATGGAGGCAACACGCAGTTCGATATCAAGAGGAGCGTATTTCTTGAACTTGATCTTTCCATCTTGCGGAAAGCGCCTTTCAGCGATATCCAGCTCGGACATGATCTTAAGTCGCGAGACGACGGCCCGTTTGTAGGTATAGGGGATGGTCTGGTAGACCAGACAGGCGCCGTCCACCCTGAATCTGATCACCGCATTGGCCTTCCCTGCCCGTGGCTCAACGTGGATATCCGAGGCGCCCCGGTTGTAAGCATCCACGACCATCTTGTTGACAAGCTGAACAATGGCCGAGTCCTCTTCGCTTACGCCCACCAGATCATCATCTTCTTCCTCTTCGGAGACGTCCAGTTTTCCGAGAATGTCTTCAATGCTTCCTGAGTCCTTTGTCCTCACGCCAAAGAAGAGATCGATCATCCTGAAGATATCCTCTTTGAGGGCGACACAATACTCGTACTGCTTGGCTGGAATCAGCCGGCTAATGACATCCCTTGCAGGAAGGTAATCGGGGTTTTCCATGGCCACGACAATCTTATTGGCTGACTGTGATAGGGGAACAAAGACGTTCTTCTTGAGGAAGTTCATCTTCAGCCCCTTCAGGAGCTGACCCGGAATCACCATCCTTTCGTCATATGGGACGAATGGGGTCTTGTAGTATTCAGAGAGGGTCTTTCCAACATCCTCCTTTGACACATTAAAATCGCTCATGAGGACCGATTCCACCTGTTTTTTGGACTTCCTCGCGTTGATCATGGCCCGTTCCAGATCTTTATGGGTAATGATGTTGTTGGATATGAGGTGATCAAATTTGGTGGGTTTGGATTTTTTGGCAAGCTTCTGGTTATTGAAAAAGGCTACACCCAAGACCCTGGCGATTTCAAGAACGGAGGATTGGTCTTCGAGGGTAAAATTATTCCCCTTTCTTTTGTTGATTAGCTGAATAACACCGAGGAGATACCTATTGAAAGTGATGGGTGCCACCAAGACCTGTTTCGTCTTGTAGCCCGACTTTTTGTCCCAGCTCCGGTCAAAATTGAGGTCCTGATTTATTCTCTTGAGTTCCTCCTCATCATAGGCATTGCTAATGTTGATAACCTTTCCAAATGAGGCGCAGTATCCAGTAATACTATCATTATTGATGGGGACCCGAATCTCATTCATCTCACTGCCGGTCTTAAATCGGGAGACAACCTGCCTGCTGGCCCCATCCACCACATAGACAGTGATCCGATCGGCATCGAAGAGGGCAAGGATCTCATCTTGAAGGTTGTCAAGGATATCATCCGTATCTTTGGCCGAATGGATCTTGTTGGTGATGGTATTGAGTCTTTTTTGAAATTTGAGCTGTTCTTCAAGAGATTTTTCAGACCGGACCGGTTCTTTTGCAGTGGCAGCCATAGGTAAGTTTCCCAAAACCCCCCTTTTGAGCTAAATCTTATATATTTTAAACGAATTACAGAAATTTGCAACCTATTTGTTTGCCAAGCAAACCTGGATAGACTATCATCTTTTGAGCCAAGATATAGGATATAAACAAGAATTTGGGCATACGGATATGTTGGTTGACTCTCACGCACATCTGGACATGAAGGACTTTGATGAGGATCGACAAGCGACCCTGGACAGGGCCTTGGAGGGCGGTATCACGCATATCATTTCCATAGGAACTGACCTCTCCAGTTCACTTAAGGCCTTGGAATTGGCCAACACCTATGATTTTGTCTTCTCATCGGTGGGTTACCACCCACATCATGCCACGGACATGGATCAGCAAGTCATAAAAGAACTGGAAGGGCTCGTATCAGAGCCTAAAGTTGTCGCCTGGGGAGAAATAGGGCTCGATTTCTACCGCCGCTATTCTCCGCCAGATATGCAGGTGGCGGCATTTAAGCGGCAGTTGGGGATGGCTAATGATTTGGATCTGCCCGTGATCATTCATGACCGAGAAGCCCACGCAGAACTCATGAAAATCTTAGAAGGAATGGGAAAGGGAAAGGCCAAGGGCGTCATACACTGTTTTTCAGGTAATTATGATATGGCCATGGCCCTCATAGAAATGGGCTACCATATCTCCATACCGGGTACGGTGACCTATAAGAAGGCCATCCAGGTGCATGAGGTGGCCACCAGCATACCCCTCGAGCGCATGCTCATTGAGACAGATGCCCCATTTCTGGCACCGGTTCCCTTTAGGGGGAAGCGTAACGAGCCCCTCTTCGTGACCTATACGGCCCGAAAGATCGCAGAACTGAGAAACATGGATTTCCAAGAGGTGGCTCTTCAGACCTCTGAAAATGCAAAGCGAGTTTTTGATCTCCCAGACTAGAAAGCCAAGAGCTGATGGCTGTTAGCTGATAGCTTGAATTGATTTCCGCTCAGTCATTACTGTAGCGGGCTATTAGTACTTGACGGCTTCGTAAAAAGTCCAACTGCCGTTCGACATGCCGTTCGACAGGCTCACGGTCCTGAGCAAAGTCGAAGGACTCACGGCCCTGAGCAAAGCCGAAGGGCTGCGTTACGCTTCATCTTTCGTCATTGCGGCGTACTGTAAGTACGCCTCATTCCTCAAGATTCGCAAGCCTTGCATTTGGAGCTTTTTACTTTGCCGTCCCATTTTTGACTTTTTACGAG
>DAOVAK010000343.1 GCA_030671095.1 Deltaproteobacteria bacterium
GTTATTTAACGAATGTGACTAAAAAGAAATGATCATGCAGGATCAGATGAAAAGACGCATTTTTCTGTTGGGACTGATACTGAGTGCGAGTCTCTATTGGGGAGTGCCAGAAGCTGCCTTCTCTCATACTTCAGTCAGAGAATCGATGCAGAAGGTGAAATCAGGTCAACAATTGTCCCTCAAAGTTCCCCAAAGCGAAGGGTTTGTCGCTGAAGAGAAACAGGAACAGGCTCGTCCAGAAGAGGAGAAAAAACCCTTGCCAGAAACGCCTAAGCCCAAAGCTGAACCCAGGAAAAAAGGGTGGCCGCTGAAGAAATTTGTGCCCTCTGAGAAAATCCCAGCTGATCAGGCGGTGGATTTTCCGGCAGACATCTAAGTGCCTATGGGTTACATACTATATCCACTTGTTTCAAATCCCCCTCGTTCCCCCTTTAGAAAAGGGGGAAGATCTTTAATCTTTAAGATGAGGTTTTTAAAATGAAAAAGTCCTTCCCCATATCCTTCGAATCTATCTACCAGCTGTTTTCGTTAATTGTGTTGGTCATTTTGGTACACGCTATCTACGTGGGGGTCATCCGTCCCAAAGCGGATGCGGTCCTGGCACAACAGGCAGCCCTGGTTGCGGAGGATAAATCCTATGTGACCAAGCGCTCTGTCTATGTGCTCATACGGGATTACGAACAAGAGGCCTGTTTCATTCTCCTGTTCTGGGCCCTGGCCATCATAACCTATAAAGGTGCCATGACCATAAAACACCGTGCCCTTTTGAGAAAGGATCTGATCCCGCTGGCAGAAGGCATGCGTATCCTGCCTGAGGATACCCGTGACTGGTCACGGAAAATCCAGGCCCTGCCTCCTCGTCAACGGGACGCCTTGCTCCCAAGGGCCCTGCTGGCTGCATTGCAGAGGTTTGGTCTGACCGGGAATATCCAGGATGCGTCCGCGGCCACACATGCCTACTGCAGCTCGGAGGGAGAACGGCTGGAATCGGAATTGTCCATGATAAGGTATATTGCATGGGCGATTCCCTCGGTGGGATTCCTTGGCACGGTCCGAGGTATTGGGGAGGCCCTTGGACAGGCACACAAGGCGATCGAAGGCGATATTTTCGGGGTGACCAAGAGCCTGGGCGTCGCCTTTAATTCCACATTGATTGCTCTCCTTTTAAGCCTCGTTCTCATGTTTCTGGTGCATCATCTGCAACTACTTCAAGAACGCTATGTACTGGACACCGAGGCATACTGTGAAGAGCATCTCACCCGGCATCTACAGACCCAATAAAAGGCCTTGGAAATGCGCTTGATTGCACTGGAACTGAGCGATGTGGGCATCATGGCGGCGGCAAAAGAGCCTTTGGGACTGCTTCAACTGGATGGAGAAGACCGTGAGAGCCCTGGGTTTGCTTTGCCGGATGAGGCCCGACTGCTCGTCGGTAGGGCGGCTGAGCGGCGGGCACACCTCCATCCACTTCAGGTCAATAACGCCTTCTGGGATCAACTAAATACAGAGCCCTTGAAACAACCCAGCAAATATGCACGGAACCATGCAGAGATGGCCTATGCCCATCTGGCTCATATCTGGGAAAAGATCAAGGGACGCAGGAATGAAATGGTCATGGCGGTGCCTGCGTTCTTTGACCGGGAGCAGCTGGGGCTCATCCTGGGCATCACTGAGGCACTAAGTATTCCCTTGAAAGGGATGGTGTCCCTTTCCGTGGCCGCCGCGTCCAAGCCATGTCCTGATCGAGTCCTGTTGCACCTGGACATCCACCTGCACCGATCAGAGGTTACCTTCCTTGACCAGGGCGAACGCCTTACCCAGAAAGACGTAGCAACAGCGAGGAAAAAAGGCCTGCGCCATCTCTACGCTGAATGGGTAAAGGCCATTGCCGAGGCGCTTGTCCGAACCACCCGTTTTGATCCCTTGCACGAGGCCTCCACCGAGCAGGAACTCTATGACAGGCTTCCAGCTGTTATGGCGGGGCTTCAACAGAATCCCTCTGTCATTTTTGAAATGGTCGTGAGCTCTAAAAGCTATCGCGTCAACTTGTCACGTGAGCGCTTTGCAGCAAAGGCGCAGGGGGTGTTCCAGGAAATAGGCGAGATGATTGACCTCATGCGGAAGCGCCATGGAAAACCTGGGCAGCCCGTGACCCTTCAGCTAACGCACCGCATGGCGCCTCTGCCGGGTTGTAGGGAAATGCTGGCCACCCTTGATGGTGCCCAGGAAAGGGAACTGGAGCCTGGGGCCGGCGCCTTTGGAGCACTAAATCTCTGGCAAGAGTTCTCCAGCCCAGAGGTTGGGGTCACATTGTTGACTAGCCGTCCCTGGCAGAGGAGAGAACCACCCTCTATGGGAGATCATCTTTCTGTGAAACCCATATCCCATGGGGACACGTCTCCTACCCACGTACTCTACCGTACCGTCGCCTACCCCCTCTCTGATCGCCCTCTGGTTATCGGCACTGGCGGCACCCAGGAAGGGGTTGACGTGCGCATAGAGGGAGAACTGGCCGGTGTCTCCAGGAGGCATTGCTCCATTCAACTTGAGGGAGAAGAGGTGATCCTTACTGATCACAGCACCTATGGAACCTTTGTTGATGGAGAGCAGGTCTCTGGGACCGCTTTGCTTAGGCTTGGGCAGGTCATCCGGGTGGGAACACCTGGCGAAGAACTCAAACTCATAAGCTCTGTGGAGACAGATGAAAAATAGAAGGTTAAGTGTCTTCAGCCTATCTTTTCTCGACTGCATCTGCTGCGGGTTGGGAGCGGTGATCCTCTTATTTGTGATTGTAAATGCCAAAAGCGCGGCCCACCGGGATGAGGTTACCTCTGATCTGCGTGGGGAAGTTTCCCGAATGGAGAGAGAGGTGCTCGAGGGCAAAAAGGATCTCATCGAGGCGCGAAACACACTGGAAAAAATTCTGGAAGAACTGGCCAAAACAGAAGGGCTCTCCAGGAGAATCATTGAATTGATCAAAGAAAAAAAGGTGGAGCTGGCTTACTTTGAGAATGAGACCCTTGCTAGCAAGGCCCACATCAATAAATTGAAGGCAGACCTCAAGTCGTTGGAGAAGGATGTGAGGCGGCTTGAGGCGGGAAGCAAGGCAGATGATGAATATGGGTCAAAGTTGCGCCGTTTCCCGGGAGTGGGCGATCGTCAGTACCTTACAGACCTTAAAATGGGCGGAAACCGGATTTTCATGCTCGTGGACGCCTCGGCAAGCATGCTTGCCGATACGATTGTGCAGATAATTCGCAGGCGTCATCTCAAAGATGTAGATAAACTGAAATCAGAAAAATGGCAGCAGGCGGTCGCTACTGTTGACTGGTTGATCACGCACCTCCCTCTCACCAGCAGATTCCAGGTGTACACCTTTAACGAGTCTGTTTCACCACTGATTGAGGGGACAAGAGGGACCTGGCTGGATGCAGGCAACGTGGACAGGTTGAATGAGACCGTTGATCGGTTGCGCAAGGTGGTTCCCCAAAAGGGGACCAGTCTGGTGAACGCCGTCAACGCTCTGACCGAGATGAAGCCGTTGCCAGACAATATCTTCCTGCTCACAGACAGCCTGCCCACCATGGGAGCGCGTAAACCCTTGAGCAAAAGGGTTTCGGGTAAGAAGCGTTTGAAGCTATTTAAGGATGCTGTGCGAGAGTTGCCGACTGGAGTCCCTGTTAACGTCATCATGTACCCGATGGAAGGGGATCCCCTTGCCGCTAGCGTTTTTTGGCGTCTGGCCGCGGAGACCAACGGTTCATTCCTCTGTCCATCCCGGGATTGGCCTTGAAATGAAATTGCGTAGAAGAGATATCGAGGTATTCAGCTTATCCTTTTTGGATTGCATCTGCTGCGGGTTCGGAGCCATCATTCTGCTCTTTGTTCTCTCCAAGTTTGCCCAGCCTGTGATCATAGAAAAAGTGCGGGTAGATCTTCAATCGGTGATTGTCAAACTTGAAGAGGAGATCCATGAAATTCGGGGTGACTCCCGTGTGCTGAATCGTGAATCGGAAGGGAAAAAGGAGCAACTCTCAGAAGAAAAGACAAAAATAGCCCGCCTTCAGGGTGACTTCTCAAAAATTGAAGGGGAGTTTGCCGCATCCAAGAAGAATGCCACTGTACAGAATACCATCGAGGGTAAGCTGGCCAGGGCCTTACAGGAGCTGACCGAAGAGATGAAACGGCTCCAGAAGAGACAACCTCGAAAAGTGGACAGGTCGATCGG
>DAOVAK010000647.1 GCA_030671095.1 Deltaproteobacteria bacterium
TACCTCTCAGATGCCCTGTCTATCACCGGACCTTTTTCCTATTATTTCTTTATCTTAAGCTAAACTTACGGATAATTATATATAAATTAAACATATTTGTCAACCATCTTCCTCTAAATTAATTAAACTATATACAATTCACGTATACATAGCTGAAATAGAGCCTGTCGGCCCATGGGTTGTCATCCCCCCTCCATATACTGACCCGAGGGATCGGGGAGACTAATCCTACTGCTGGAAATTAAACAAAAGTGTTAGAAAGGAGGCTGAACCAGTTGATTTGCTTGGAGATAAGTAGAGATAGAGTGATGATTGGAAAAGTATTTTGACAAGACAATCTGTTGGGCCGTGATACCTACTCCACCAAGATGGCTCTTCCCTATCTTCATTTTCGTTTAGTTGCTGCGGCCTGTTGATCATCTATCCACCGTCCCATCCATTCGCGCACGTCCCCGGGCGGATGGTAGATCTCCTCTCGGCGTTCAAGGCTCAAGGATTTTGTGGGACACTTGTAGACACATACCCCACAGCCAAGGCACCGCTCGGTTATGAGCGTGGCCACCTTCCCTTCTTTATTTGTGGCCCTCGGGGATTCCTCCAGGCTTAGTGCATCCATGGGGCACCTCTGCGTACATAGGCCACAGGCCTTGCATGTCTCCTCATTAACACGCAACCGGTAGTTGGAGACATCATGGCTTTTGTCATGCTTCAGTACGTGATAGGCCTCGAAAAAGAGACAGCAACACTTACAGCAATTGCATATGGTATCCGCCCCCTGCTCCCAATTGGAAATGGCATGGACCAACCCCGACTCTGCCGCCTGCTGCAGGATATCTTTTGTCTCTTCCTTGCTGATCTCACGACCCAAACCATTATCAACGATGTAATGGCCCAGTTTGCCAAAATGGAGGCAGACCTCCAGAGGATGCTCGCAATCAGGTGAATCAGGATCCAGGTTTTTTCGTTGGCGACACGGGCAATAGGAGACTGTACAGTAATCTTGAGAATCCACGTACTGTATCACATCCTCGTACGGTAAGATCCTTCGTGGATCCTCAATAGTCTTATTTATAGGAATCGTGCGCAGGCCTTTTGTATGCGCGGGCCTGAACTGATCCATAAAGCCATCGTAGAAATATTTATTCAGGGGCCGGGCCAACCCTCTTGTGCCCTTGTCAGGATGTTCCGCCCAAAAAGGACCGCGCATGAAGACAAAGAAGGCGTCATTGAGCTTGTAATGAAGGCTCCCTCCCTTCACACTTCGCCAGACCGCACCTCTTCGGGCCAAATCGTCCAGCTTTGGAGCCAATTCTGTGGGATCCATGCCCTTCATCTCCGCAAGTTCTTCCAGTGTTCTCCCCCTAAAAGGCATGCCGGTAAGTATTTTTGCCTCTTCAGGGCTATAAAAGGCCTTCACCGTTGGTATCAAGTGCTCGGATTTACGCAATTGCCACCATGTTTTTCCCAGCCATTCGATGAAACGCGCGTAAACTTCCTGATCAGACATATGGATTCTCTCCTGGTATGCTTTGGTAGATGTTGGATCCGCAGTCGTCAATTTGAAGCAGGCATATTGAAACCCGATAAGTCGTGCCTTCAAAGGATTCGTATATTCACATTTCTATTTTGCTTAAGTCAAGGATTTGGTGCAGTTGCTCTTCTATCTTTCTATGCGATGAACTTGACTCGCCAGCTCTATTTGGACCAGGCAACTGTTGCAGGCAAAAGCCCCGCCCGGGGACATTTCATCTCTGGTGAGAACGTTCACGCAGCCTCCACGGTCCAGCCCTTGATCATCCGGCCGAAACCAGGCCCCCGCATCCAAGCTGGCCACCCCAGGCTTGATGCGGTCTGTTACCTTCGCCGTCGTCAACAGTTCACCTCGATCGTTAAAGACTCTCACTTTGTCGCCATGGCTAATGCCACGCGGCTGGGCCTCAGTCGGGTTAAGCCAGAGCCTGTCGTCCGCCAACGACTTCAGGCGGGGGATGTTCTCCAGTGTGGAATTGACTCTGGCCTTTGAATGGGGACTTACCAGCTGGATGGGGTACTTATGCGCCCTGGGGTCCTTCGGGCCTTCCCAGGGTTCCATGTACTTGGGGATTGCAGGAATCCGTGGATTATTCATCTCAACCAGTTTTTGACTGTATATCTCCATCTTTCCCGAAGGCGTGGGGAATGAATATTGCGCTGGATCTTCAATCTGTTTGCGAAATGCCACATACGGCTGATCAAGTTCAATCCTGTGAACCCCCTTCTTTTTGAAGGCCTCATATCCCGGAAGCTCTGGTGTGGACGCCACAAACCCTCTTATCCACTCCTCGTCCGACTTATCATTATAATCGGGAATACCCAGGCGCCCGGCCAGTTCAGAAAAGATGTCCAGATCGGACTTGGTCTCTGGTAAAGGGTCCAGGACCTTGTTCATATGTATAAAATAAGGTCCACCGAGCCAGGGTTGCCCCACGTCCTCCTT
>DAOVAK010000670.1 GCA_030671095.1 Deltaproteobacteria bacterium
ATCCATTCACAAATATTGACTCCCGTGTCACTCTGGGAGCAGGCATGGGTTATCATATCATCGATACCTCCAAAACGGAATGGGGCGTCTCAGGTGGGCTCGCATATCAAAGGACTCGATTTGAGAGTGTTGAGCCTGGACGAGCTTCCAGTGAATCGACGCCGGCTTTCGTTGCAGGAACCCGTTTCAATAGGGAATTAACCAAGACCGTAGATTTTGATTTCCGTTACGACCTCCAGATCATTAACGAGGAATCTGGTACTTATACGCATCATCTCGTTGCAGGGCTTGAAACTGAATTAACAGATTGGCTTGATTTTGATGTATCTTTTATTTGGGATCGAACCGAAGATCCGACGCCCGCAGCCGATGGTACAGTGCCCAAACAGGACGATTTCTATCTGATATTCAGTCTAGGAATCGAATTTTAGTGGTAGAAATTAGAATGATCTGGATCGTGTCTTGCTCTCCTCCCTGGAAAATAAAGAGAACCGCTTAAACATCAACTTGCATATGGGCACGCGTCCAATTCTGAGCTTCGGTAACTGGGACGGTGATATTGATGGTTAGTGTCGGCATTGCTGAAAATCAGCAGATTTAAAAGGGCCTCTCAATGAGGCCCTTTTTTGACTTTCCAACTTGAAGTGTAGAATTTCTTCAATAACTACTTTCTCCTCTCAGGCCTCAGGCTCCTCACGGCTGCCCCTGCCCTCCACATTTCCGAATTCTTCATCTCATCCAGTTCTTTCTGGAGCCGCTCGCGATAGTCCGGCGCACTGTTGGCTTCAAGGACAATCCGGGGCTCTTTTCCAGAGACAACGCTTTCATATAGTTCGTCAAAGAGAGGGGCAACTATCTCCCGGAACCGGTGGCGCCAATCCAGCGCACCTCTCTGGGCCGTTGTGCTGCAGTTGGCGTACATCCAGTCCATGCCATTCTCAGCCACCAGGCGTATGAGACTCTGGGTGAGCTCTTCCACTGTCTCATTGAATGCCTCACTGGGGCTGTGCCCATGCTTCCTCAGTAGGTTATATTGGGCCTCCATAACACCAGCCAGACAACCCATGAGGACGCCCCTTTCTCCCACAAGATCACTGTGTACCTCTTTCTCAAAAGTGGTGGGAAAGAGGTAGCCTGACCCGATGCCAATCCCCACGGCTATGGTCCTTTCCTCTGCCCTCCCTGTGTGGTCTTGAAATACCGCATAGCTGGAGTTGATCCCACTGCCTTCCAGAAAGTTGGTGCGAACGGTCCTCCCCGATCCTTTGGGAGCCACCAGTATGACGTCCACGTTTTCTGGAGGAACAATATGGGTCTGAGCCTTGTACACAATGGAAAATCCATGAGAGAAATAGAGGGCATCACCCTCCTTGAGACAGGGTTTGATCTTCGGCCACACAGCCACCTGGCCAGCATCCGATAGCAGGTACTGGATAATCGACCCCCTTTCGGCCGCCTCTTCCACGGAGAAGAGGGTTTTGCCCGGTTCAAACCCGTCATCCACGGCACGCTGCCAGGACGCTCCCCCTTCCCTTTGGCCCACAATCACAGGAATGCCATTATCTCTCATGTTCAAGGCCTGGCCCGGCCCTTGGACGCCATAACCGAGCACAGCGACGATTTCATCTTCTAGGATTTGCCTTGCCTTCTCAATGGGAAACTCCTCAGACGTAACCACATCTTCCACCACACCACCAAAATCAATCTTCGCCATAAATTCCTCCTAATTCCTCATTTCTCATTAAATTTACTAGACAGGATAAACAGGATCTCAAGGATTAAAAAGCCCAAAGAGCAGATGGCTTGAAAGGCTCTGCCCCACCGGAGTATGTTGCTTGCTTAAATATTTCCTGGACACGGATTCTGCTGCGCAGAACACGCCCCAGTGAAATAGGCTCGCCCGGTTGAATCCCCCCAAAGGGGGTCCGCAGAGCGGAATTCAACTGGGCAAGCATTTCACGGAGCAGGCAGATTTCACGGATTTTTCGATGAGACTTGCTCTATTCGCTTAAGAGCCTCCCCGCACACTAGTGTGCGGGGAGACCTCGATGAGTCACATCGAGGCGCTGGGAGAAGATTAACGTGTAGAAATGAGCTAGCTTATTTCTACACGTGGGAGCTTCTCCGAGCCACTCTTAAGCGAATCCCTTACTTATCCGTGCGATCCTGTAAATCCTGTCAGAAACAAAAATAACCAATGACTACTTTTTCTCCCGGGGAAGGGCTATTGCTCCTGTCCTGGCTATTTCACTGATACCCATGGGTTTGAGGAGGTTTAGGAATGCCGCGACTTTTCCTTCATCTCCAGTAATCTCAACAATATAGTATTGAGAGCCCGCATCCACGACCCTGGATCG
>DAOVAK010000609.1 GCA_030671095.1 Deltaproteobacteria bacterium
CACTTTTTGGGAAATACTGCCGAGGAGAAATTCCTTGATCCCTGACAGTCCTCTTCTTCCCAATACCACCGTATCATAACCGGAACTCGCCTCATTGATGATATCCCTTGCGATCCCTTTCTTTTGGGTCTCCACTTTTACCGTGATATTTTTTTCCTCAAATCCCGCTTTGCGAAGAAGCTCTTCAGCCCTTTTGATTGCCCCCTCAACCAAATCCTTTTTTGCGTCCTCAATGGAGCAGAAGGCGTCCCTTTGGGTCAGGAAGTAGGGGGTTAATTCAGGGCTATACATCTCACAGATGGCAGCCGTATCTGGGAGAACACTGTAGAGAGTGATTTCGTGATCACGGGTGAAGGACTGAGCGACAAATTCCACTGCCCGCATCGAATTGTCTGAGTCATCAAATGCCACCAGGATTTCCTTTCCCATGTTTAACCTCCTCTTAATGGAAACATGTCCAAGTCAAACCAGCCTAAATCGACGCTATTACAATGTAATCTTTTCGCCCCCCTTTATTAAAGGGGGGGTGGGCCTGCCCGCCATGGCTCTCGCGCAGGCGAGGCGGGCGGGAGGATTTTGCTGAGACACGACTCAGCTTAATTACCAGTGAGTTTGGTCCAGTCCTTGGCAAATGACTCCAGGCCCTTATCAATGTGGGATTTGTGGTCTGCCCATCCAGAAAACCCATAGCCTTTATGATGTTTTTGGTTTCTCCAGGATCTCCGCCGTCCAAAAATATTTTTGTCTTCAAAGTATCTGGTCGCATCGTCTTTCCTCCGCGTTCGTTACTCTATTAACATCTAATTTAATCACACTTACGTCTTCTGCAATCTTCCGGGAGCAAGTAATATAGAATAGCGTGGATGGCTAATCCGATGGCACAAATTTCTGGAATTTCTTTAACAATGCCAACAACTTTTCCTGATAATAGGCAATGTTTTCATCCGGCTGAGCGGGGTCATATCTGGATACAAGCTTGCTGTTCTCATAGACGCGCACCCTTTTCTTTTCCCCAGTCACATAGTAGGAAATCTGGTCCCCGGCCCTATACTCCCGGCCTGAAGCCAAGGCGAGCTCGTAAGGTGCAGCGGGATTGCGCTTTTTAGCCTGAACCTTTTGTCGATAGGTGTCGAGAGATTCCCCAAGGGTCTCCCTCTTACCCAACCAGGAGATATCCATTTCGTGCCTTTCCAGTTTGGCCTGATATTCCTCCAGAAGCTGCTGTACCTCCTCACCTCTCCCCTCGAGCAGGAGCCTGATCATGGCCGAGAGGAACACCCTGAGGTATTTTTCCATCCCCCTGGACCGAAGGGCGCTCCCTCTAATGACCATTTTTCCGGCCTTGTCCAATAGGGCGTAGTTCTTGCTCTTGTAGGAGAACATGGCTTCATATTGGGCATCCATTTCCACCTCAATCCCCTCCGGTAACCTATGGGAGAGGCGTTCCACCATGGCCTTGGCCTCCTCCTCGGTTTCAATGCCCGGTGGGGGCACATAGTAGATGCCATCCGTATCGATCTCTATGGGTGTGGCGCCTTCCTTCTTAAGCCACGCCAACATCTGCCGAATCAGATCCCTTCCCTGACGAGTCACCTCCGCAGCCACCTCTGGGTCAGAAAACGGGTGAAGCTCTGTGCCAAGGTAGCCGTAAAAGGAATTGATGAGGATCTTAAAGGTCTGCTGTAGTGCCTGGTAGTAATCCCGTTCGTGGGGGGACTGGACCTCCTGGGCCCAACCCTTGGCCTGCAAACGAAAAGCCCGCAGGTCTTTTAGCAATGGGAGGAAGACACCCAGGGTATCGTTAGAAGGTTTCAGGTCAAATGAGAGCATGATGGAAGGGTAAAGGGAGGCCACATCGCAGTGGACCACATGGTGTACCACGCCTGTGACAAAGACGTCCGTATATCCGCCCTCAACCGGTCCTCCACCCTCTGACCTGGGAACAGAGGCCCGCTGCCTGAGGTACTCTCGTAGGAAGAGGGCGTTGATTTTCGTTGCGTTGCCTCGCACAAAGATATTTTGAAACGAGAAGGGAAATATCCTGGCCTGCAAGAAGAAAGAGTACCCAAGCAGTTCAGAGAGGGCCAGGGTCTCTCTCACATCGTCCAGGTTGTATCTCTTTAGGGCTTCAGGTTCGTGTTCATAATACCACTGGATATCGTCTGCTTGGATATAGGTGCGGTTCTCAGGGGCCAGGCCAAAATGCAGAGCCGCAGCTTTGAGCCCATAGCTCTCCAGTTCCCGGGCCGTCACATCGTAATACTGGAGGAGAAAGAGGGTATCAACCACCTGTCGCCCGAAGATCTCCATACGCGTGTAATCGATGGTGCGCTCTGCCACGTTGAAGCGTGATCGCCGGATACGCGGTTTGCTTCCATCCCTCCCCCAATGGAGGTCCACCCTGTGCATCCGTGCCCTTGTAACGATGTACTCCAAATCAAAGTTGAAGACGTTGTGCCCCTCCAGTACATCGGGATCTATGCGGGAGATCCTCTCTCCCAGGGCCACGAGCATCTCCTTTTCCCCCATCTCTTGGCCAAAGAGGACCTCTGAATATCCATAGTTGTCCATAAGGCCAATAGAGATAATCTTATCCTCTTCCCTCCTAGGGTTAGGGAATTCATACCCTGG
>DAOVAK010000107.1 GCA_030671095.1 Deltaproteobacteria bacterium
AGATTACTATAGAGCGATCATTGCTCTCATTTCTTTCCATCGAGAATCCAGCATCTAGGATCGTGAAGCCTCAAGCCCGTAGGCTTGAGGCGAAGCTTTGTGATATCATGATTAAGGTTCTTCACATACACACCCTGCCCATAGTAAGCGGATCCGGCATCAATACTTTTCTGAGCATGCAAGGGATGGACAGGAACCTCTATGAGGTGGAACTGGCATGTGCGCCTGGGGGAAGACTGATCCCACTCGTGCAGGAAAACCATATGGAGGTGAGGCCATTTAAAAACATGGTTCAACCTTTACATCCCTTTAAGGACACTTTGGCCCTCCTGGATCTGACCGCTTTCCTCAGGAGGAATTTTTACCACATCGTGCACACCCACAACTCCAAGGCCGGATTCCTGGGCCGCTTGGCTGCCAAATTGGCGGGTGTCCCTGTTATCGTCCATACCGTTCATGGTTTTGCCTTTCATGACGAAGAACCTCTGTGGCGGCAGGTGCTATTTAGAAATTTTGAACGGTTGGGATCCCACTGGTGTGACAAAATGATCTTTATATCCCAGCCTCTCATTGACTGGGCCTTGAAGGATCACATTGTTGGTGAGGAGAAGATCGCAAAAATCTACAGTGGCATCCAGGTTGATAAATTCCATCCTGTGAAAAGTGGAGAGAAACATCGGATCAGGAGCAAGTGGGCGCTAAAGCAAGAAGAAGCTGTTGTGGGGATAGTGTCCAAACTCTGGGAAGGAAAAGGACATAACGTTCTCATAGAGGCCTTCAAGTTGCTAAAAGAAAGAATCAAGGATGCCAAACTGGTCATCGTGGGTGAAGGCTATTTTTACGATGAACTATTCAGAATGGTAGATAATAACGGCCTGCGTGAGTCTGTATTGTTCACAGGCTTTCAGATGGATGTGTCTGAAATCATCGCCACCTTTGACGTGGCTGTACTGCCCTCCTTTTTTGAGGGCATGGGCAGGGTCATTTTGGAGGCCATGGCCATGGAAAAACCTGTTGTGGCCAGCCGCGTAGGAGGTATCCCAGATCTAATCGATCAAGGCATCAACGGTCTTTTGGTACGCCCTGGAGACGTAAAGGAGCTGGCTGACGCTTTAGAAAAAGTACTTGGTGACAAAGGGCTTGCCAGGAAAATGGGAAGAGAAGGGCGGAAGAGAATCAAGGCGCAATTCAGTGCCCATGTCATGGTACAGTCCATTGAAAAGCTGTACCGTGAGCTCCTGGCCAGGAAGGGGATTACAGTTGAGACCTAGAATCATTTGGCACGTCGTCATCGCGTTTTTCCTCCTTTTTTTATCCTCCTCTTGGGTCAGGAGATTTTACTTTGACTCTGGTCTGAGGTGGCAGTACATATTCATCTTTTCCTTCCTAGCGGCCTATTTCTTTACCCCCTTATGCCGGTTCCTCGCCCTGAAGCTCAATATCTTGGATAAGCCTGATTGGAGGAAGATACACTATAGACCCACACCACTCCTTGGTGGTTTGGCCGTTTACCTCGCCTTTTGCGCCTCTTTGTTGTTGAATGGCGTATTTCTCCCCAGAATGAAAATTCTCCTGCTGGGGGCCACCCTGATTTTTGTTATGGGCCTCTGGGATGACGTCCGGCCTCTACCTGCCCTTATTAAGTTTATCTTGCAGATCCTAATTTCTCTTTTGGTCATCATTTGGGGAGATATTCAGCTTACCTTTTTCTATCATGAATTTTGGGCCCCTTTAATCAATATACCTCTAACGGTGCTTTGGATCGTGGGGTTGACGAACGCCCTGAATTTTTTTGACGGGGTTGACGGCCTGGCATCCGGCTTATGTATCGTGACCGCCCTCTTTTTGGGTCTCATCGCATTCAAGACGGATCAGCCAGCACTGGGTTGGATTGCGGTAGCCCTTTTGGGAGCCTGTGCCGGGTTTATCCCCTACAACTTCAGATTCGGGGAATCGGGCCTCCTTTTTCTAGGGGATGCGGGTAGCACCTTCTTGGGATTTACACTCGCTGGATTGGCCGTCTTGGGAAAATGGTCCAATACCAGCCAATTTGTTTCCCTGGCAGCCCCGATCCTCATATTTGGTATTCTCATCTTTGATATGATCTATGTGAACCTGTCACGCTTGAAAAACGGCCAAGCCAAAAACTTCTTTGAGCTGTTAACCTGTGTCAACAAAGATCACTTGCATCATCGGCTGCTCTTTATGGGGTTTGCCCGGAAGGAAACGGTCTTTATCATCCTTACCATGTCCACCTGCTTGGGTTTTAGTGCCCTCATCATAATGAACCAGAGGTTCATTGAGGCCATCCTTGGTCTGTTCCAGGCTGCACTCATCATCGCATTGATTGTTGTCTTGATGCTCAAGGGCCGGGATAGGACCCCCGCGGAAGGGAATCGAAGGACTTACAGAAGGCGTCGCGACGACCGTTTCCCATAAATCGCTCACCCTGTTTCATCTCGTGATTCGACTTATACCTACTATAACCAAGAGGGAGACTATTATGGGTAAAATGCTCAGGTAATGACTACCCAGAACCATCTGGAGGAACTCTTGACCATGACTCGTTAGTATGCCTTTCATGAGCACTCCCCCCTTCAGCTTTCCCAAAATAGCTGAGCCCCCCCCAAGGACGACCGCCCAAAGCGCCCCCTGTGATGTAATCTTGAAGCGTTCCCGAACAAATGTAGCAAGGGTAGGAATCACTACCCCACCCACGAAGACTGTGTAACCCAAAAGGAGCGATGAAATAATTCCCTTCTGCTGACTGGCGATGAGCCATGCAATAAAGCCGACAACGAGAACTGTGACCCGGGTCGTTTTTAAATGACTTTCTTGGGATGCCTTACGGAATGGACGGATCACGTTTAGGGTCATGATGGTGGAGGCAGAGATCAGGCAGGTGTCAGCGGACGACATGATTGCACCCAGAAAACCTGCTGCGATCAGGCCTTTAAGTCCGATGGGTAAGAGCGCGTTTAAGGTATGGGGTAAGGCGGTCTCAGCCGGAATCCCCGGGAATTGGGCCCTCGCCGTCAACCCGAAAAAGGCGAGCAGGAAAGAGAGGGGTATGACAATCAGGGCTGCCTGGAAAGCAGATATGCGGGCAACCTGATCGTCTTGGGCACACAAGACCCTCGAGTAGATGTCTGGACCCACCAAATAGGGCAGGCCCACAATGAGAGGGTAGAAAACCAGGACTTCATACCAGCCAAAAGTGGAAGAGACTGGGAAGCTTAGATGCCCTGCCGGAACGTTTTCCCAGAGGCTGGATATGGTTCCCTGTGACGTCAGCAAGAATACCATGGCAGTAAAAAATCCCCCCATAAAAAGAAGGAACTGCCAAAAATCGGTTCTAATGACCGAAAGCTGC
This sequence comes from Deltaproteobacteria bacterium, assembly GCA_030671095.1. The sequence goes on from DAOVAK010000107.1 coordinate 3,374, forward strand.
CCGCCCCAATACGTATAGAGGATGAAGACAACGGCCACCATGGCCAGGGCGAGTTGGGAATCCAGAGAGAAGAGGCCCTCCAAGAGTCTGCCCGCTGCGATTAACTGGGCCGAAATGACGCCGCACCAGGCAACTGCAATCATGAGTCCTGCAGGTATTGCAACCCTTTCGCCATAGGCGTTTTTCAGGATGTCAGGCAGCGTATAGACCTCCAGGGTGCGAACGCGAGAAGCCAAAATGAGGGCAAAGGGGATCAGGGCGATGCCTCCCACCAACGACCACCAGGCACCGGTCAGGCCACGCGTATAGCCCAGGCCGATGATTCCCATGGTAGAAGAGGCTCCAAAAATGGTAGCCACAAGAGATAGCGTTATCCTCGCCGTTGGATACCTACGCTCCGCCACCCAGTAGCACTCAGCTGATTGAAGCCGGCTCCGCCAGCCCACGAAAAGCATGATGACGAAATATCCAACGATGATAATCAGGTCGATCACCAAATTCATACGTCACCCCGAACAAAAAGGAATTCACCCGAGAGCGTGCGCTTTTCAACTTCAATAATAGGCCCGCCCATGAATGTCAAAAAATAAATTGAGTTGGAACTTCCAATCCAAAATGATAATAACTGGCATAAAGCGCGCAGAATGAAGGTTTTGACTGCTTTGCTTGTGTCCGGACACTTATACGTTTTTTGCACAAACGAGGTCGAGGACAAAATGTTCACGAAAATCATCCTGAAATACCATCACGCCTTCCTAATTGTTTTGATACTGTGCCTTGCTTTCATGATACACCTCTCTGCCCTTTCCCCTTACATTTCATCTGCAGCATCTGTCAAGAATATATCCCTTCTGGACGAGGCTTTGGAAGTCATCGCGATGAACCGAGGCGATCTCTCCGTTAGACCAGATCTCTACGAAGAACCCCTTGCCTTCGATCACTTCTCGAGATGGATGGAAAAACCTTTAGAGGCACCAAAGGAAGCCCAGCATACGGCTAAACATCTTTTACAGGTGGCTGATGATCCGGTTTTATGGCTCAAGGCGTTGTCCCGGCTCAGTGATATAACGCTATCTGAGCCCCTCCCTTTGGAAAGGCATCAAAGCCATTTGCTTCCCGCACATCTCCCCAAACCATTGAGGGAAGCGGTCATTCAGATCCTTGACGCTGTGTATACCGCTGAGATGATGCTTGATGGCGTCAAAGATGAGATCTCTCCCAAACAGATGAAGGACTTTGAAAAGTACCTCTATCCCGAATACCTCTCAGAAAAGGACTCCGAAAAAAACGCTGTCGAAAGGATCAAATTCAAGGATTTGAGAAGAACCATAAACGTTGCTGGAAACGTGAACACGCGAGAGATACTCAAGGCCGGGATTATTCTCTTGACCTCGTTAGGCAGAGCAAGAGAGCTCTTGGCTTCAACGGATGATTGGAAAGAGGGGGTAGAGTCTCTCTCCTTTACCACAAATCTTGGAAGGGTAATTATTGGGGGAGTGGGATCAGATATACACCAACACGAGGCAAGTCTGGTCATCGATCTCGGCGGCAATGATCTCTACAGGGGAAAGATTGCATCCGGTAGGCATGGAAAGTGTTCGGTTGTTCTCGATCTGGATGGGGACGATCACTATATAGGAGAGGACCTAACACAAGGGGCGGGGTTCTGGGGGATAGGAATTTTGCTCGACCTGCAAGGAAACGATTTTTACAAGGCGGACAACTTCTCCCAGGGAGCGAGTCTCTTTGGAATCGGTCTGCTCATGGATGGCGGAGGCATGGATAGCTATCTTGGGAATGAATTCGTTCAGGCTGCATCCTGGTTCGGCTGGGCAGGCATTGTGGATCTGGCAGGGGAAGACGCTTACCAGTGCCAGCATTCCGGTCAGGCCCATTCTGGAGTGCAGGGCATCTCATGTCTTTCCGACATCGAGGGAAACGACAAATACTTGTCTGGTACGAGAGCTCCCGATCCGAGAGAACCGGGTATGAACCAAAGCTTCTCTCAGGGCTTTGCTTGGGGAATACGAAACCTCTCTGGTGGCGGATTGGCACTGCTTGCGGACAGAGCGGGTAACGACTTGTATCAATGCCAATATTTTGGCCAGGGGTCTTCCTACTGGATGGGCATAGGTATTCTTTATGATCAGGACGGAAAGGATACCTATATCGCCCGTCGTTACTCCCAGGGTGCAGGGATCCATTTCTCTTTCGGTCTCTTAATGGACGTCCGCGGTAACGACCATACTTTTTCCTGGGGTGTATCACAGGGCTGCGGTCATGACTACGGTGTGGGCATTCTGGTCAATGAGGCCGGGAACGACACCTATGTCTCCAATTGGCTTTCCATGGGTGCTTCGGAAGCCAATGGTGTGGGCATCTTTGTGGATAACTCTGGACATGATGGTTATGATACGAACACCGGCATGGCCGTGGGAAGCCTTACGAAGGCCAGGAGGGCCGGGGGTATTGGCCTTTTTATTGATGCAGCCGGCAAAGACAGGTACTCCAAAAACGGGGCGAACAATTCTGTCTGGAGTGAGTCTCGATGGGCCATCGGCATTGATGAGAACAACGGACGTATTAGCGGCTTGAATATCCTCCTTCCAGCCGCGCCCCCCCCTGGTAACGAGGTGGCCGAAGAGATCAGGATCAAAGAAGAAAGACGTCTCGCGGGTATAATGGCAAAGGTTGAAACGATGCCCTATCCTGAAAACATCGAGATGACGCTTTCTGTGGCTTCGCACTGGGGCCTAGAGAGGAAGATCCCCATGGAGGCCCGAGACAAACTCCTTGAACTTGAAGGATCTAAGTCGGTGCCTGTCATGATTGAACGGCTCGACACCCCAGACGTGACGAGTCTCCGCTTGATGAACGAACTCTTCGCAGTGCATGCCTACGACGCAGTCCCGGCCTTGATCGAAGTAATAAACGCTGCGGATCCCCTCGTCAAATCCAGGGCGCTTTACTTCTTGGGGCGACTCAAGGATTCAAAGGCTCTAAAGAGCTGCATTGAAGCCTTAGAGGATCCCTCCTGGAGGGTGAAATCTGCAGCTATAAGGGCCGTTGGAGAGATTTTGGATAAAAGGCGTCTTCAGGTCTTGCAGCCCATGAAGCAGGCTGTTGTGAAGACCTTAGAAAAGAATGACCCAAGTCTCATCAAGGGCTACTTATCAAATGGCGAAAATGCCCTCCGGGTCTTGTCTGTCTTATCCAATGCCGTCCCCATTGATTACCAGACCCACAAGCAATATGAGCGCATGAGCTTGCAGAATGAAAAAGGAGACACTTTAGAGGCGTATGTCAATTTGGTCTTTGATCATCTGGAGGAGCTACGGCTCATCCTTGAGAGATGGACCGGTGATTTTCGTCAATCACCATCTGCCGCCGAGAGACTAATGCCCTATCTCAGTGATCCCGAACCCGCCTTGAGAAAGACAGCCGCCTATTCTCTGGGGCAGATGAATGAGAACTCTGCCATTCCCAAATTGATCGCCCTTCTCAATGACCCCTATCTTGAGGTCAGAGATGCTTGCGTGCTTTCGCTTGCTTATTTTCAGGATGAGGCTATCGATCCGGTCCGTCTGGCCATGAAAGAGGAGAGCCAGTCGTTCAAGGTACTGGCGCTAGATGTCCTTTCAAAGATGAATAGCGAACGCGCCAAGGAGCTCATTGAAGAATATCTTAACGACCCGAATCCGAACGTCAGGCGCATGGCAAAGCAGGTTCTGGGCAAGTAACTAAAAGGGCTAGTGTCTTGTCCCAAAAGTTGTTTGCATAAATAGGGCCTCCATACGAGGTCCTTGCGAGCGAAGCGAAGCAATCTCATTTTGTGGAGGTTACTGTTTTCTCTAGCTTGCAAGAGATTGCTTCGTCGCCTGCGGCTCCTCGCAATGACTTTTGGGTTTCTATATCCTTAAAGTTATTTTCGGGACACGACACTGCTTGAATGCATGAAGGGAATTTGAAGACGAGCATCCTGGGATGAACTGGCCGAGAGACCTTAGGCACTTTAGTTCACTTTAGACACTTTAGTCACTTTAGTCACTTTAGCTCACTTTAGGCACTTAACTTGAAATACCTCTTCACATTTCCCATGGAAATCCACTCCTTGCGGTCCAGCAGTGTGGATCTTACTTTCATAATCCTCGCATATGAGGCATTCAGTCTCTGAAAGGGTACCTCGCTTCGTAGCACTCTGCCTCGAATCAGTTCCAGGCTTTCCGGGACATATTTTTGATCTTTGCAGATAAGCAGTATGTCTGCCCCAGCCTCAAAGGCGGCCGCGGCCCCTTCAGCCACACCCCAATGCTCGGCTATAGCCCCCATTTCCAGATCATCTGTGATGATCAGTCCTTCAAAACACATCTTTTCCCTCAAGAGCTGGTTTAATACGAGCGGCGATAGCGTGGCA
>DAOVAK010000798.1 GCA_030671095.1 Deltaproteobacteria bacterium
CTCTATGCCACCTGGCACCAGCGCATGTCCTATCATTCCCATTATTTCGGTTCCCGTCATCTGACCATCATGATAAGCCGAAGTCGGGATGGGGAGTATGCCGCACGAATAGCCGAATGGCTTGGTTACAGAAATGTCCGAGGGTCTTCAACCCGAGGGGGATTAGGGGCCTTTAAGGAACTGGTACAGCGCATGGAAAAAGGGGAGATTGGTGGCATGCTCGCAGACGGACCCCAGGGACCCGCCCGCATGGCCAAGATGGGCTCCATACTGCTTGCCCGTAACGCAGAAGTCCCCCTGATTCCCGTGGCCTGGGGTGCTGACCGTTGTTGGATGTTTAATTCCTGGGACCGATATATGGTCCCAAAACCTTTTGCCCGGATCGTCGTATTCTACGGTGAGGCCATTCGGATTCCTCCTGACGCAAGGGGAGAGGCGTTGGAAAAATATCGTCGGGTTTTCGAGGAGAGATTGAACGCGTGTGCTCGATGGTGTGATGAACAATTCGGCGCCGAGAGGCCATGGCGAAAGGTTACCGAGGAAGGAATGCCGGAGAGAGGACCATTATCTTGATTCTAGATTCTGGATTCTGGATTCTGGATTCTGGATTCTGGATAACAAAATCAATCGAACAAGGAGCTCGGACTACTTGAGTTGAAACCTTATAGGGACTTTGACCCACATCTCCACCTTTTTGTCTCCCCTCATCCCAGGTTCAAATAACCAATTCCTGATCGACTTCATGGCCGCCTTGTCAAGGACAGAATGCCCGCACGACCGGATTATCCGGCAGTCCGCCACCTTACCTTCCGGGTTCACAAGGACCTCCAGGACAACCGTGCCCTCATAGCCCTTTCGTCTCGCTATCCTGGGATACCCGGGAGGCGGATTTTCTCGATAAAGGGGAATGGCCTCCCGTATGCTCGGGTGAGAAGGCTCTGGGGTCATATCTCCCTCAGATGGTGAAGCCGCCACCTGAAATGTCTCTTTTGCGGGTTCTGGAGGTAGAGCCGACTCCATATTAACCATCTCAAAGGCCTCGTAATCAGCAAGGGGTTCATTTAATGGTTGAGATGCCGGTTCGGGTGCTATCTCTGGTTGGGGCTTCATTTCCTTTCTAGGCGGTTGAGGTTTCTTTGCGAGGGCTACGGTCTTAGGCTTTTTGGGTGGTTTTGGTGTGTGGGTTTGCTTAGGTTTTTTGACTTTTTTGGGGGGTTCAGGCTTGGGCTGTTCCTTTTTCTCCTTTTTTGGCGTGGGAACCCATACCTTCTGGATAATTTCAGCGCTTTTCTTGGGCAAGGTGAGTTTCTTTTCGGGTTGCTTATAGCTGAGTGCAAGGGCGATGGGGCCTGTGGGCAGTGGGTAGGAGATACTTTTCTTCATCCACTCCGCTTCCATACTGAAAAGGAGTCCATGTAGACCCATAGCCACCGTTCCGGCCAATAGCAGACGTCTCACACCTACTTCTCCAACTCTGCCTGAAGGGAAATTCGGTTTAGCCCAGCCATTCTGATCTGATCCAAGACGCGAAAGACCTCTTGGTAGGGAACGGCCTTATCGGCAAATAGCAATACACCCGTTTCTTTCCTATTCCTGGCTGCTTGGCTTAGCGCTTCCTTCAAATCTTTAAGCGATATGCGTTCCTTATCCAAGAAGATGCTGCCATCCGCCCTAACAGTTACCGAAAGAAT
>DAOVAK010000541.1 GCA_030671095.1 Deltaproteobacteria bacterium
ACGATCCTGGGGCAACCTAGATTGGGACTTAGGATAAGTGGGAATTCTTGGGATCTCATATATTTCCCTGCCTCTTATTTATTGATAACCTGTTTGGATGTCCTCTCTGCCAATGCACCGATGGTTGTCGGGTTAGAAAGAGCATGCTCATGATGATATGGATTTCGAGATATGTATATTATAATGCCTGGCCTTTTTATTTGGAACCTGTTTCCCTAAGGGTGGCAAAAACAAAGCCTGATAATTCCACTTAAATCCTATATTTAGAGACGTGATCCACTTTGCAAGCTTTAAATGATAAATGAAGATCTGATCCCGTCCCTTTCCGCCCCTTTCAGGCTTACCGCCATTTCTTAATCAAACCGGACTTTTTACCCGCAGTCAAGAAGAACTTAAGATCATGCACTATAGTCTTGGGGAACCATGGAAACGTCGAGGGGGGAGGGGACGTAGTTAAAGTGTTGAATTGTTGACGTGAGGTCCGAGAAAAGGAAAAGGAGGAAAAAGGGCTCAAGTATTTTTCTGAAGATTTTAGATACTATCAAATGTTGATAAATGTTGATATCTGCTTCCATCTTGTTGAAGAGAGGGATGAGGGCCATTAACCTTCAAAACCACCAGCGTTCCCCAATCCCCTTTGCAAGCTTTATAACAATAAATGAAGATGTGACCCCGGACCTCCTGCCCCCTATCCCTTGACTTAACCACCCGCCTTTCCTATATTAGACTGCGTTGTTTCATAAGAATTAATTGAGCATACCGCCTCCACGTGGAGAAGATTATCAGCGGATCTCAACTATCAAATCAGGAGGCTCTTGCCGTGCAAACAGAGAAGGATCAAGGGAGGCGGGAGGTTGTCGTCAAGGCGCTTCGGCTCTATGGCACCAGCATCTTCACCGAGATGACCGTTCTTGCCAATTGTTTTGGCGCTGTAAATCTGGCGCAAGGATTTCCGGACTTTGACGGTCCTGAGGAAGTTAGAACAAAGGCGGCCGAGGCCATTATGCGCGGACCGAACCAATATGCGCCTTCAATGGGCATCCCCGAATTACGCCAGGCAGTAGCCCGCAAAATGGAGCGCTTTTACGGGGTGGAAGTGGATCCGGACAAGGAGGTAACGGTCACCTCCGGCGCGACGGAAGGATTGTGTGCCACACTGTTGGGCATCCTGGAACCGGGTGATGAGGTGATTTTACTGGAGCCGTGTTATGAAAGCTATCCGCCCGTGGCTGCTATGGGCCGCGCCCATATCCGGTATGTATCCCTGCAGAGTCCCGACTTCAGGCTGCCCAGGGAAGAATTGATTCGGGCCGTTGGCCCCAGGACCAAGGCTATCGTGATCAACAATCCTCAAAATCCCTGTGGCAAGGTTTTCACCCGGGAAGAATTTGTCTTCATCGCTTCCTTGTGTACGGAACACGATGTCTACGCCATCGCGGATGAAGTCTACGAACACCTTATCTATGACGGCCGCGAGCACGTGACTCTGCTCAGCGTTCCCGAATTCAAGGATCGGGCCTTTGTCATTTCCTCCACGGCCAAGACCTTTTCCATGACCGGCTGGAAGGTGGGCTACGTGATAGCCTGCCCGGAACTTTCCCGCGCAGTGGAAATGAGCCATCAGTTCATCACCTTCTGCGGACAGTCAGCATTGCAGGAGGCCATGGCCTTTGCCATAAATTTTCCCGACAGTTACTATACCGAACTGCTCGCGGACTATACCCGGAGACGGAACTGGCTCTGCGAGGGGTTGCGGGATATGGGGTTCCAAGTCTATCCGCCGGAGGGAACCTACTACGTTTTGGTTGACATCAAATCGCTCGGGTTTGACGACGATCTTGCTTTTTGTCGTATGCTCCCAGAACAGGCGGGTGTGGCAGCTATCCCGTGTTCCTATTTCTCGAAGGACCGGAGGCAGGGCCGCACGCTCGTCCGTTTTTGCTTCTGCAAAAAAGATGAGACCCTAGAGGAGGCAATCCGGCGACTCAAGAAATGGGTAAAATCAAGGAAGCGGGGGCACATATTACGATCGCCTGACCCCATGAACCGACCCATACTTCCTAAGGATAGCAAAAATACCTGACTCTTTTCTTCCCATGTGTGCCAAGAATGAAGACCCGACCCACCGAGTAAAATCAAAGTAGCTTCCAGTAAACTCCAATAAAATCTGGATAAATCGTACGAGTGTAGTGAAAAATGTTCACATTATGGATTTAAGGGGGCGTCTGACGATTTGAAGGGCAATGTGAAGGAGATTGTAAAGGGTAAAATTATCCTTTTTCCTGGAAGGGATGAGAAGTATTCAACCTCTTTAAAAACGTCTCCCATCTCTGTCAAGCTTTAAATGATAAATGAAGATGTGGCGCCGCACCCACCAATCAACATGTATTCAGTCACTCTGGGGTCAACACCAATGTGTAATATTTATTTCTCTCTCTTAAATATCAGTTGCAGGCAACAAAGCGACAAAGCATTTACCGAAGATTAACATTATCCTTCAAATGAGAAACAACCTTATCAAAAACCACCTTAAGCCAATAGGTATACCTGTCAGGATTTTCCTGCATGTCCTTTTTTAATTCTTCCAGACCGATCCATTTCCAGTCATCAATTTCCTCAGGATTCGGATTTGGTTCACCCTCAAATTTACCCACAAAAACATGGTCATATTCATGTTCAGAAAGATTCTTGTCAAGCTTTGCGTAATAAGTGAAATTGAAAACCTCTTTAAGCTCGCAGTCAAAACCCATCTCCTCTTTTAACCTTCTATGCGCAGCTTTTTCTGCAGGTTCCCCTGGTCTTGGGTGGCTACAACAGGTATTTGTCCACAGGCCACCGGAATGATATTTCGTTTTTGCTCTTCTCTGAAGAAGCTTCTCACCCTTGGAATTAAAAACAAATATGGAGAAAGCCCTGTGCAGCTTCCCCTCTTTGTGCGCTTTTATCTTCTCT
>DAOVAK010000314.1 GCA_030671095.1 Deltaproteobacteria bacterium
CGTTGTCCAGGATATCGTCGTGGTAGTCCGGCATCACCTGGTACGCAAACTGGAAAGACCATTGGGTGGCCGTGCTGTCTATGGCCATGGTCTCGCGGTCCTGCCCTTGTCCAGTCTCCGACGTCTCCTCCGTATTGCTGGTCTCCTGCTTCTCACCTTCCTCTGCGCCGACAATGCCCGGTGTGGCCAGGCACAGGGCCACCGTCAATAAAAGCCCCAGCGCAGCAGCGAGGCATCCACTTAGAACGCCCTTTCTTGACCTCCCTTTTAGTTTAATAATCATTATCTCCTCCTCATTTTCCCGTCCCTCTGCCCAAAGACAGGGTCGGCGGTCATCTGCTCCGGCGTCGCAGCGCTCCACCCTCCAGCCGTTGTCTGTCCTCCGTCTTCCGTCTTCCCTGGCGCGCCATAGCTTTAGCGGCGGCGGCTGCCCTCTGTATCCCCTGGAGGGGCGAGCTGTGCGAGCCTGCCAGCGGCTTCAATCCAGCCCCCTTGGTTCCAGCGCTGCTAGCGCTTGAGTAATCTCTTCTTCCAGTTCTCGGACAAGGTTGCGGTACTCATTGACCCTGGTTTTGGCTTCAGGCTCTTTGGACTTGGCCCAGTACCGCAATGCATTGACGCAGGCATCGTAGTCTTCACACATGGCCAGGAATTCTCCATCTTCCTCGATGAGACGAGCTATGGTATGGCTATCTTCTCGAAATTTCTCTAGAATATGGCGAGGCTTGTCATTCATTGCTCAGTTAGCCAAATGGGGTTCTGGTTTCTGATATCTATGGTTGTTTGTATGAGAAGCTCTTGGAAATTGACAAGTTTATCGCGTTTCTGCTAACTTCTTTTATCCTTTTTTATGGCTTTGAAAAGGTACGTTACTGTTACGTACGTGTAACAATGAATTTTTTTAGGAGAGCTTTGCACTGATTTACAAAGACCGGAAAACCATGGCAGCTGATAACATACCTACTCCCGATGCCGTCAGGCTCCAGCTGGAGAGAATTCTCCAAAGCACCGATTTTAGGGGATCAGACAAACAGAGGAAGTTTCTGAGCTTCGTGGTTGAGGAGACCCTGGCAGGCCGAGCCTCGCAACTCAAGGGATATACCATTGCAGTGGTTGTGTATGGGAGGACAGAGAAGTTTGACCCTCAGGTCGATCCAATCGTTCGGGTGGAGGCAGGAAGACTGCGCCGGGCCCTGGAGCACTATTATCTGACAGCTGGGAAAAATGACCCCGTGCGGTTAGAGATTCCGAAAGGTGCTTACGTACCAATCTTCCAGATGGTCGAAATGCCGCCGTCTGGCGTCCAAGCGTTTACCTCCGAAAGAGAAGACCTTGCGCCACCAACAGGACCCTCCATTGCTGTTATGCCTCTAATCAACTTGACCGGCGATGGGGAGCAGGACTATTTTACCGACGGCCTGACGGAAGAATTAACTACTGAGCTCGCGCGCTACCAGGTTTTCCGAGTCATTGCCTCTCAGTCGACCATGCAGTTCAAGGGCCAGGAGCTTGATCCGAAGGAAGTCGGCAGGGCCCTCGACGTGCGGTTTCTGTTAGCGGGGAGTGTTCGAAAGGATTCAAAGACTGTCAAGGTTACTATCCGATTACTCGACACCTCAACCGGGGTGCAAGTCTGGGGGGAGAACTACAAACGCGCTCTGACGGCTGCTGACTTGGTTACAATGCAGGAAAAAATCGCCAATAGAGTTGTCGGAACAGTTGCCGACCAGTATGGTTTGATATCTCGAAGACTCTCCAAGGAGTCCCGTAAAAAGCCACCTGTAGACCTGATGGCCTATGATGGCATCCTCCGCTTCTACCACTACGAAACAGTATTGACCCCGGAGGCATTCAAAGAAGCTCTGGAAGCCCTCGAGCGGGCTGTCGAAATAGACCCTGAATATGGGCTGGCCTGGGCTATGCTCGGCCACTTATATGCGGACAACTACGCCCTCGGATTTTGTGAGATCGAGGCACCGCTGGAAAAAGCAATGGCTTTCGCCCAGAAGGGAGTGGCACTCGCTCCCCAAAACCAGTTCGTCCGAGACGCCCTCAGTTTAGTACATTTTCACCGGGGCGATAAGGAATCATTCCTGAAACACGTTGAGCAGACTATTGCCCTCAACCCCAACTCCCCTTACGTCGTGGGTGTTGCCGGCTGGCACCTGGCGCTTTATGGGGAATGGGACCGGGGACTTAGCTTGTTGAAAAAAGGGATGACACTTAATCCCTATTACCCCAGCTGGTTCCATCTGGCGCCTTATATGGACCACTATCGCCGTGGTGAGTATGAAAATGCCTTCGCCAAAGCTCTGAAATTCAACTATCCTGAATTGCACCTGGACCCGATGATGCGAGCTGCCGCTCTCGGCCAGCTGGGAAGAGAGGACGAGGCAAGAGCTGCGGTAAGCGAACTGCTCAAGCTGGTGCCGGATTTCGCCACTCGAGGACGACTGCTAATCAGCCGCTATGTCAAGGTCGATGATTTGGTCGATAATATCATCGAGGGGCTGCGAAAAGCGGGGCTGGTTGATCTCAAGTAACTCGAGTGCAATGGCAAGAAATGGGGGACATCCTAGATTTCCAGTTTTGGGCCTCCTCCCATTTTTTTTGTCATCTAGCATCAGTGTAGAGGCGATGCAAGCGCTCCGGGGATTGCCCTAGAAGATATCTTATGATCAATGACCAGTTTCTGACCGTCGTATAGACAATCCCATTTCTATCGTAGCGGCGGGCAGATGTTCTCACCCTGGCTCTCACTAATTTGAACTTCCCAATTTTATTTAATCTTCTGACCAGGTCCACATCTTCCATGAGCGGTAGGTTCCTAAATCCACCCACGCGGAAATAGTCTGACCGCCTCATAAACAGACCCTGATCCCCATAAGGCATCTTTAGGAGGAGGGAGCGGAGGTTTGCCATGAGCGCGACCAGATTCAGAAAAGCAGTAGATGGATGATGCCCCAGGTGAAAAGCGCCAAAAACGGTGTTCGGTTCGGAGAGCGTTCTCTGAATCATAGTTTCAAAACCCCTGGGGAGCAATGTGTCCGCGTGCAAAAAGAGAAGGACATCCCCTTGTGCATGGCACGCGCCGGTATGCTGCTGGATCCCTCTTCCACGGTTTGAATCGAGGACAACAGGGGTATATTTGCGAGCAATTTCTACCGTGCCATCTTTGCTGCCCCCATCCACAACAATTATTTCGTGGGCATGAGACGAAATTGAGGCAAGGGTTTGCTCCAATGAGCGCTCTTCATTAAGGGTGGGAATGATAATGGATAGCTTCACGGCTAGGGGCGATCTTAATGGTTTAGAGATGCTCGCATACTAACAACAGCAAAAGTAAGAGTCAAACGTGCACTTGCCACTTTCCAGGATTACGCTATTGCGCAAAGCGCTATTTATACTTATATTGGCAGAATTGAGGTAACCAACAAAAGGGGTCAAGTCTGCTCTTGACTCTTGATTGTTTTTGGCTGTCATTTGGTTGGCCTTATATTTTGAGCCTCAATCTTTTGCTATTCCCTTATCCGCTCTCTCAATGACCTCGCTCGCTGAGCGAGATCCGGAGCAAGAGTCAAGAGCAGACTTGACCCCTTTATATGGAGGTGACACGGTGAGAAAAAATGTGGGACTGACTCTTTTCTTCTTTCTGGTCTTTGTGATGGGTTGTGCCCCCGGCCCCACCATAAACTGGAAAAGCTCCCCAGAAATCCAAAAGACCAGCAGTGATTGCTGCGAGGCCCAACTGGAACCGGTTACCAGTGGCAAGGGTCCCTTTTTCGACTCGTTTCGCCTTATGGTCAACAACAGGTCGGATAAGGACATGGAAATCGATTGGAACAGGACACGATATGTGGAATCCGGCATACGTCATGGGGGCTTTGTGTGGGAAGGCATTGACCCAAAGCAAGTAAGGGATGCCTCCGTACCCCCTGACATCATCCCTCCTGGTAAGACATTTTCGAGAGTAATCTTTCCGCATAAGAAGATCGCCTATGCTCCAGGCTATCAGAGGGGATGGAAACTCCAAGGTGGGTTAATTCCAGAAGGCGAGAACGGTATTGATCTCGTGATCAAGCAAAATGGCAAAGTTATAAGACACAGAATAACAGTGAGGATCGTCGAAGAAAAGTAAAAATAAAAAATCGCTTTACACGCATCGGCTTTTGGTCTATTGAGAGCACTTTGGCATTTTAATGACAAATAACCCTAAAAGAAAAATTAAAGGAGGAAATCAATGAAAAAGGCACTATTCATCTTATTACTTGCGTCTGTGCTTGCATTTACGTTCGTCACCAGCACATCAGCAGGACCGGTATTGGATCGGATCCTGCAAAGGGGAGAGCTATTGGTGGGTACCACTGGCACCCAACCCCCTCTTAATGCTACCACAAAAAAGGGCGAAATCATCGGTCTTGATGCCGACATTTCCAGATTGGTCG
>DAOVAK010000145.1 GCA_030671095.1 Deltaproteobacteria bacterium
ATCTGGATCTCGAACACCTTTGGGTCGTCTATCCTGGACAACACCATTATACGGTAGACAAAAACGTGTCAGTCTGGCCCCTTCAGCGGCTTCCAGATCTGGCGACTCAACTTAGAGAATCCTCCGAACCCGCTTCTTAAAAAGGGATCGAGTCACCTTTAAACTGATTTATCCCACCTTGAAGGTCTGGCAGATCCTACTGGGTGGAATTTTTGCTCTGTTGAACCCTGCACCTGGACGCCGGTAACATTTAAATTTTCTTTGAAGTTATTTAAAAGACTTAAAGGCTTGGTACCAATCATTCTCCTTCTTCGGAATTGAATAATTCCTGATAATCTGCATTTATCGAACAAAATTTTGAATCGAATCTTACGATTCCCCAAAACCAAGCACTGCTTGCAATAATGCGTTAAGCCTTCGATTTCATATGGTAATCACTCAAGGCAGTATTTGTTGAAGTCTTTATCGATGGGAACAGGGTATTCCCCGTCAAAGCAGGCGAGGCAGAGGTCTTTCCTGGGGATATGGGTCGCCTGCACCAGGTTGTCCACGTGCAGGTATCCAAGGCTATCCAGGCCAATAAAATCTCGGATCTCTTCCACCGTTTTTTCGGTAGCAATCAGTTCGCCCCTGGTAGAGAAATCAATGCCGTAATAACAGGGAAATCGGTGGGGAGGGCAACTCACCAGCATGTGAACCTCACGGGCCCCTACGTTTCGTAATGTCTTGATTCTTGTTCGTGCCGTGGTACCCCTGATGATGGAATCTTCTATGATCAGAACCCGCTGGTTTCTTAACAACTCCTTTACGGGATTGAGTTTGACCTTTACCCCGAAGTCCCTCATGCTCTGGGAAGGCTGGATAAAGGTCCTGCCCACATAATGATTTCTAATAACGCCCATTTCCAATGGAAGTCCGGAAGAGTGGGCATAACCAATGGCTGCATAGTTGCCCGAATCGGGGAAGGGCATTACCAGATCCGCCTCAACAGGGAACTCTTTAGAAAGAAGCTCACCCTGTTTTTTGCGAAAGAGATACACATTTTGCCCATACACATTGCTGTCAGGCCGAGAAAAATAGATGAGCTCAAAGATACACTGGGCCTTTCTGCAGTCTGTCTCTAACTGGATACTTCTCAGCCCATTCTTGTTGATGATCAGTATCTCGCCCGGTTCCACATCTCTCACATACTCTGCTTGTACAAGATCGAAGGCACAGGTCTCAGAGGTAACCACATAGCCGGAACTCAAACGTCCAAGGCATAGAGGTCGGAATCCGTGAGGATCTCGCACCGCGATAAGGGCATCCTCGGTCATGATGATCATGGAGTAGGCACCCCTAACCTGCTTCATGGTTTGAAGCATGGCCTGTTCGAACCCCTTTTTCATGGACTTGGCCACAAGATGTAGGACGATTTCTGTATCCATGCTCGTTTGGAAAATGGATCCATCGTCTTCCAGTTCTGTCCGAATCTGGCGAGAATTCACGAGATTGCCGTTGTGGGCAATGGCCAATGTCTTTCCTGCGTACTGGATCCTGAAGGGCTGCGCGTTTACGAGGAGGGATGAACCGGTCGTAGAATACCTCACATGACCAAGAGCCACATATCCTTTCAGTTTGTCTAGGATCTGCTCGTCAAAGATATCCGGCACAAGGCCCATGGCCTTGTGCTCTACCACGTAATTCCCGTCGGAGACCACGATTCCGGCACTTTCCTGCCCCCTGTGCTGGAGTGCATATAGGCCAAAATAGGTCAACTTTGCTGCCTCTTCATGACCGTAGACGGCAAATATGCCGCATTCCTCCCGGGGCCGCCTTGGGGACAAGGTGCGTTTCTGTTGTTTTGAAATGTCGTTCCTGGATTCGTAGTGCGTCATGGATCTTCAACCTACAATGATTGCCGATTGTCGATTGAAGATTGTCTATTGGTTGTATCTTTCAATTATCAATATTCAATCTTCAATCACTATTGTCAATTGTCGATTGACTCTTGCTTGTATCTTTCAATCATCAATATTCAATCTTCAATCTTCAATTACCGTGGTATTCTTGCAATGTCTTCACATCCAATTCACCCTCTAGCATAGATTTTATGGCGAGTGCTGTCGCTTTGGCGCCTGAAAGGGTCGTTGTGTAAGGTATATCGAATGTTAGGGCCGTGCGACGGATAGAATAGGACTCGGCGATCGCATTCTTACCACTTGTGGTATTTATAACCAGATCAATCTCCCCGTTCTTAATCATATCCACAATGTGAGGTCTTCCTTCCCGTACTTTGTTGACCCGCTCGTTGGTAATGCCATGCTGCGAGAGGAAGGCCCAAGTGCCCCTGGTGGCCAAGATCTTGAACCCCAGGTCGTAGAGCAGAAAAGCTGTCTTTAGCAAACCCATCTTATCTTCATCCTTCACACTGATGAATACCGTTCCAGACAAAGGCAGTTTCTGCCCTGCAGCCAACTGTGATTTGGCAAAGGCAAGTCCGAAAGACTGATCGATGCCCATAACCTCTCCTGTGGACTTCATTTCAGGGCCCAAAAGGGTATCCACTCCGGGGAAGCGGGCAAAGGGAAAGACGGATTCCTTGACAGAAAGGTGCGATGGGGAGACCTCTGCGGTAAAACCCAGTTCCTTGAGGCTCCTCCCCATGATGACCTTGGTAGCCAGTTTGGCCAAGGGAACACCGGTCGCTTTGCTCGCGAATGGGACTGTCCTCGATGCCCGGGGATTGACCTCAAGCACATAGATAACCCCGTTTTTGATGGCGTACTGAATGTTCATCAAACCCACCACTTTCAGTTCCCTTGCCAAGGCCCTTGTGTGCTCTTTGAGTTGTTCGAGAATGTCCGGATTTAAAGAAATGGGAGGCAAAACGCATGCACTATCCCCGCTATGAATCCCTGCCTCCTCGATGTGTTCCATGATACCGCCGATGACCGTATCCTGGCCATCAGAAATGGCATCAACATCTATTTCGATGGCATGTTCAAGGAACCGATCGATCAATACCGGTTTACCCGGAGAGACCCGGACGGCATTCCGGATGTAGAACTCCAGATCGGCCTGGTCATATACGATCTCCATGGCACGACCACCCAAGACAAAGGATGGCCTCACCACCACAGGATAGCCAATCTCCCTGGCCACCTCTATGGCTTGCTCTCCATTGGTGGCCATTCCATTTTCTGGTTGGACCAGATTCACCTTTTTCAGCAGGCCCTGGAAACGCCCCCTGTCTTCCGCCGCGTCTATACTATCAGGACTCGTCCCAAGAATATTTACGCCCGCCTCTGCCAAAGGCACAGATATGTTCAGGGGCGTTTGTCCTCCGAACTGGACGATAACACCTTCCGGTTGTTCCTGTTCCACAATGTTCAGGACATCTTCTCTGGTAAGAGGCTCAAAATAGAGTTTGTCTGAGGTATCATAGTCTGTGCTCACCGTCTCTGGATTGCTGTTGACCATGATGCTCTCAATCCCCATCTCTTTGAGGGCGAAGGATGCCTGAACACAGCAATAATCAAATTCAATGCCCTGCCCTATTCTGTTGGGACCTCCACCAAGAATAACCACCTTCTTTTTATCTGAAGAACGAATCTCATTTTCCTGCTCATAACTCGAATAGTAGTAAGGCGTGTAGGCCTCAAATTCTGCTGCACAGGTATCCACCAGTTTGTAAACTGGCGCTACCGCCATCGATGATCTTACTTTTCTCACAGTCTCCTCTTCAGTACGAAACAGATTGGCCAGTTGGATGTCAGAATATCCATATTCTTTCACCTGCTTCAAGAAATCTGAGTCCCATTTCTTGAGGTGAAGTCCTCTTCGCCTCAAATCCTTTATGCGTTCTTCCATCTCATATATCTGCTGGATGTGGTATAGGAACCAGGGATCAATGCGGGTGAGTTCATATACCTTTTCTATTGGCATCCCTTTGCGAAAGGCCTCACGGATGTAAAAAATACGCTTTGAGTTTGGATTAATAAGCCGCTCTTCAATCTCCTGCAGATCCGGTTGTTGCTCCCGGCCCTGGGGTATATCCGAACCGAGTCCGTATCGGCCAATCTCTAAGGACCTAAGGGCCTTCTGAAGGGATTCTTTGAAGGTCCTTCCGATGGCCATTGTTTCACCCACCGACTTCATGGACGTGGTCAACCTGTCTTCTGCCCCGGGGAACTTTTCAAAGGCCCAGCGGGGTATTTTGACCACACAATAATCGATGGTGGGTTCAAAGGAGGCGAGAGTCTCTTGTGTGATATCATTGGCGATCTCATCCAGGGTGTATCCCACAGCAAGTTTTGCTGCTATTTTGGCAATGGGAAAACCGGTCGCCTTGGATGCAAGGGCTGAACTTCTTGATACCCTTGGATTCATCTCAATGACCATCATCTCGCCGTTTTCCGGATGAATGGCAAATTGGATGTTGGAACCGCCGGTCTCAACTCCGATTTCCCTGATGATGTCAATGGCCGCATCCCTCATGGCCTGATACTCTCTGTCTGTGAGGGTCTGAGCGGGGGCAACAGTGATGCTATCACCGGTATGAATGCCCATGGGATCGAAATTTTCTATGGAGCAAATGATGACCACGTTGTCTTTGAAATCCCGCATGACTTCCAGTTCATATTCCTTCCACCCGATGAGGGACTCTTCCATAATGATCTCGGAAATCATGCTCGCGTCAAGCCCTGCGCTCGCAAGGGTTTCCATTTCCTCCCGGTTGTAGGCCACACCGCCACCAATTCCGCCCAGGGTAAAACTGGCCCTGATGATGATAGGATAACCAATCCCTTCTGCCACCTCTCTGGCCTGATTCATGTCTCTGACGATGCCGCTCTTGGGCACCTTCAGCCCGATTCGATCCATGGCGTCCCGGAATTGCTCCCTGTCCTCGGCCTTCTTGATGACCTCTACCGAAGCCCCGATCATCTCCACACCCAGTCTCTCCAGCAAACCGGTCTCAGCCACCCTAACCGCTGTATTGAGGCCGGTCTGCCCACCCAGCGTGGGGAGAATGGCATCGGGTCTTTCCCGCTCAACCACTTTTTCTAATATCTCAGGCGTGATCGGTTCAACATAGGTGCGGTGGGCGGTTTCGGGATCGGTCATGATCGTGGCGGGATTGCTATTTATAAGGACCACCTCGAACCCCTCTTCCATTAAGGCCTTACAGGCCTGGGTTCCGGAATAATCGAATTCACAGGCCTGGCCGATGATGATGGGGCCAGAGCCGATGATGAGGATCTTTTTTATATCTGTTCGTTTAGGCATGGATGAATCACTAGTTACCAGTGACCAGTGACGAGTAGTAAGGGAAAGTGAAGGAAACTGCTGTCGACCTAACATCTAGAGATTTGCAGCATTGGTGCACCAGTTGTTTCTCTCCGTTTTCAGTCATGAGGACGTTTCTAGTCTTGTTACTCGTTACTTGTCACTTCTAACTCGTCACTTGTCACTTCTTACTTCTTACTAACTACTTATGGTACCTGGTCATCATATCTATGAATCTGTCAAACAGGTAAGTGGCATCGTGAGGGCCTGGAGAAGCCTCAGGATGGTATTGTACGGAAAAAAGTGGAATCTTCTTGTGAACGAGTCCTTCCAGGGTATTGTCATTCAGGTTAATGTGGCTCAATTCCACGTCAGGGTCGTTCAGGGACTCGATACCCACGCAGAACCCATGATTTTGAGCCGTAATTTCTACTTTGCCGGTTGACAGGTCCTTAACGGGCTGGTTGGCCCCCCGATGGCCGAATTTCAGCTTAAAGGTCTCCCCTCCAAGGGCCAATCCGATCAACTGGTGACCAAGGCATATCCCGAAAATGGGTCTCTTTCCCATCTGATCCCGGATGGTCTCCACGGCGTAGGTGACTGCCGCGGGATCCCCTGGCCCATTACTCAAAAATAGGCCGTGGGGCTCTAGCTTATTTATGGTTTCTGAACCCGTATATGCAGGCAGCATGAGGATGGTACAACCTCTCCTCTCAAGAGAGCGAAGGATATTGTATTTGATCCCATAATCCATGGCTACTACCCGCCAGGAATCCTCCCGGTCCGGCCACTGGAATTGATCAAGGCCTCCTTCAATCTCTACGGTTCTGCCGTCTTGCCAGAGCATGGGCTCTTGACAGGTCACTTCTTTGACCAGATCAAGGCCTACCATGTTGGGTGCCTGCCTTGCCGTTTCCACCAGGGAGTCAGGGTCCAGATCCAGAGTAGACAGGGCCGCCTTCATGGCACCAGCAAGCCTAATGTGCCTGGTCAATGCACGGGTATCAATTCCTTCTATCCCAGGTATCTTGTTGGATTTGAGATAATCGGCCAGGCTCCTCTGGGATCTCCAGTTGCTGGGATATTCCTGGGACTCCTTCACCAGTAAGGCTTTCACCTGAATCCTATCTGATTCGATATCTTCCTCATTGATACCGTAATTACCTATCAATGGGTAGGTCATGGTTACCATTTGGCCGCAATAGGAGGGATCGGTCAGTATCTCCTGGTAACCAGACATGCTCGTATTAAAGACCACTTCACCAACAGCCTCACCATGACCCGTAAAAGAGCGCCCCTTAAATACGGTACCGTCTTCTAAAGCGAGAAGTGCTTTTATTGTTTCTACCCCCTGAAAACTTTTAGCAAAGCTCAGTCTCGAACCGACGAGTCGTCGAAAGTCGTATCCTACTGCTTGCCCGTCCCGGGCCGGTACGGGCCGGGGACGCGAAGCGATACTGGATTCGGGCCTCCGGCTCGTAGAGCCTACGCCTCGGAGAGATACTAGATGCTAGATAAGAAAAAAGCTTTGAACGTGTCAGGATTCTCTCCAAAGGGCCGCCTTTAACCATGCTCAGCCACCTGTCCCCACTCTTCGAGACCGTCTTCCTCTATCTTTGCAGCCTTTTGTTCAGGTCTGACTTTTCTATAG
>DAOVAK010000479.1 GCA_030671095.1 Deltaproteobacteria bacterium
TTCCAATGGACGGGTTTCGGCCAGGATTGAACAACCTTTAATGTTATCGCCTTGGCCTGAACTTCGGCAGGTGGCAGCAGAAAACTCATGAATCCGAAAGTTACCAGGGAACACAACACTAAACCTAAAACTCTCTTGAGATAACGTTTTTCTTTCATAATGCCTACTCCCCCTTTCTTTTTGGTTAAAGGTTCATGGATTTAGATCAGATTAAAAGCCTCTAATCAACTTTTGACTCAAACTATTTTCTCACCTCCTTTTTTAGAAATTCGAGCGCCTAGAGAATTGTTCAACCGATGATAGCTTTGATAAAAGATCCACTGAAAGCGGTGTAACCACGGGAACAGCCTCACAAACACTCTTCCATGCTTTTCATCTGAGTAAGTGATTTGATGTTGGCAAAGCGTTTATCGACGAGTTGCTGGAATTCTTCAATCTCCATTTCATTCAGATGATCGAATTTTGCCATAAGCTTGAAATATTCAACAATAGGCTTTGGCTTTTTTATGGTATGGGTGAATCGGTAAGTTCCCCTTTCGTATTCCCAAAGGGGGAAGAAGCTGGTTTCTACGGCAAGCCGACATATATCAACCCCTGAATCGGACTTTGATCTCCACCCGGTAGTGCAAGGTGTATAGAGGTGAATGTAGGACATCCCATCCTTTACGGCCATCGCCTTTGTCAGTTTTTTCGCATAATCCTCAGGGAACCCCATGGTAGCCGTGGCCACATAGGGTATATCATGGGCTGCCATAATCAGGGGCATGTTTTTGGGAGGTGTGGGTTTGCCCCTTCGCTTTTCTCCAACAGGTGTGGTCGTGGTCCATCCCAAAAAGGGCGTGGTACCGCTCCTCTGTACCCCCGTATTCATGTACCCCTCGTTGTCATAACATATAACAATAAGATTTTCACCCCTCTCAGCTGCGCCCGAGAGTGGCTGAAAGCCCACATCAGCAAGACATCCATCACCCGCAAAACAAACCACCTTCACATCTTTGCCCTTTTTCTTGTAATATCTCTTGAGGCCAGTGGCGGTTGATGGGAGGTTAGTCATGTTTGTCATGTGGGTGGGAACCCCGCAGTATGTCTCGGTACCCATTCCACAGATTAAGAGCACCGCGCAGCCAGGAGCTCCAAATAGAATGGTATCCTCGCCCAATACCTTCATACTAAACCTCAAGCTGAGCTCAGCCGGACAGCCCCAACACAATGGAGTCCCCATTCCGAACTGGTCCTTTTTCAGATATTGAACGACTTGGCGGCCTTTCATGAAAGAGACAAGACCCTCAGGGCAGGCATGAACACACTGGGGATCCCCATCACACAGATCACATTTAAAGGTCTTTCTCATCTCGGCATTGTAATGTATCCCCCCATAGGGACACACTAGAGAACACAATCCGCAACCCAGACATTTGGTCTCATTAATCTTAACGATACCATTTTCAGGGTCCTTTGTAATAGCCCCAGTGGGGCAGTTCTCCTCACAGACCGGTTCCCCACATTGATTGCAGGTTATGGCAGAGTGATATTCTACTTCGGGCAGATGTATGGCCTGGATTCCGCTGCAGTTCTTATCTTCATTCCTCTGCACACACGTCTCCTGGCAAAGAAGACAGTCGGCAGGGCAGAGGGCGTCTTCAATCTTTAGTGTGTCGTAGAAAGACTTCATCTCTGTATCTCTCCTAGTGTTCTAGCGATAGGGTACTCTTCTTTTCCGCTTCCATCATGAGCCATAGGCTGACTTCTTTAGGTTTTTCTAATAGGAGTTCCTTGTGGGGCCCAATATCTATCCTATTCCTAATAAGGTATTTGATAACCCCACCGTCAACGTCAATATTGAAGAAGTTCGCACCCGTAAGCCTGTTATCGCGGTAGAGGATCTTCTTATACTGTCTTTTTTCAGCCTCCTTTTCAGATAGAACTTTGTCGCCATCGGAAGGCTCAAACTGTCCAACTGAGACGGCCAGATGGCCAAAGAAGTTGTACACATTCATGGACAACCAGCCATCGTAAAATGCCTCTTCCCCGATCATGTTGCTGCCTGCGACCTTGCCTTGTTCGACCGCACTGGGCCAGATCAAGCACAGACCGCTTTTGCCCGTGAGGAAACTTGGGGCTTCTGCCACATCACCGGCTGCATAAATATCATCGATGTTTGTTCGCATGCTTTTGTCCACGAGGATACCTCTGTTAGTTTCAACCCCCGAACCATCCAGCATGGAAATACGCGAAGCTACTCCAACACAGCAAACCATCAAATCCCCGTGAAAGACATCATTATCCGCACACAGAACCTGCAACCTATTTTCATCTTTTTTTATCTCCTTAACCTCAGTACCTGTGAAGATATGGATCCCTCGCTCCGTATAGATCTCTGAGATATAACTGCCAACCGTCTCATCAAAGGATAAAGGCAAAACTCCTTTCTCTTTTTCCAATACAGTAACTTTATGTCCTCTTTCAGAGAGGGCGGCAGCGACTTCCATGCCTACCAACCCGGCCCCCAATATGGCCACTTCAGAACTTTCGCCTAATCGTTCTGCCATTTCATGATAGTCATCTAGGGTGTGGAAGCCCATGAAGTTTGCCTCATTTAGGCCTTTGATCCGTGGCTTTACAGGTTCGGACCCGGAGGCGATAAGCAGTGTGTCGTAGGTCTCGCTCTTTCCATTGTCAAAGATGACCCTTTTGTCTTTAGGAACGATGCTTTCAACGCGTCTACCAGTAACGAGGGTGGCCTTCATTATGTCGAAGAAATCGTTATCAGTGAGATGGATCTCCGATTCCTTTTTTCTTCCTGAAAGGAGATAGGGTAGGGACATGGGCGAGTAGGGCCGGTGATTCTCCATAGTGACCAATTTTACCTCGTCCTCAGAGCCCAGTTTCCTTATTTGTTTAAGTGCACTTAGGGCCGCTGAACCACAGCCAATCATGAGATGTTTTCGCTTTGGCAAAGTCGTCTTCTCCTTTTAACGTATAGGACTAAATCACCTGGACAAGTAACCCTGATTTCATGGAGTACTGGAGTGATGGAATACTAGAGTAATGAAGAGATCGGGGTCTCTCAATGTTCTCTTTTTTCCATTACTCCATCACTCCACTACTCCATCACTCCATTGTCCCATTACTCCAACGATAGCCATGTCACCGGCTTAACTCTTTTACCTTCGACTGCGGAATAGGTGGTATCTATGACTCTCTCCACATGCTGGGGTGTGATGTCTGTCCCTCCCAGCCCAGCGATAAAATCGAGTAACAAGGGAGTTG
>DAOVAK010000474.1 GCA_030671095.1 Deltaproteobacteria bacterium
TGCCGTAGCCGATTTTCTGGGCGGGCATGTCGATACCCTGGCGGCAACTGCTTCCACCGTTGTAACGCTGATTCCCCAAAAAGGGGTGGCGGTGGTGAACACAAGTGACATCCCCCTTTCGCCGAAAGCGAAAGAATTCAAGGGGGTCCCCGGTGCTAAGGACTTGGGTTATAAGGGGATGTTCTTCCCACGGTGGGTCGGGGTTCATCCGGATACTCCCGACAGGATAGTGGATTTAATTTCCCAGAAGATGGGCAGTCTCCTTAAGCATAAAAGTGTCGTAAGACTGTTCAAGAAAGTAGGAGAAGAAATCACCTATCTACCTCGGGCGGAGGCCGATGCGGCTTATAAAGATATGGTGAAGTCTGTCAAAAAGACCGTGAAACTTCTGAAATGAGCCATTTGCACCCGGGAAGCCCAGGTTGATGGAGCCTCCCGGGCTTCTCGCCATGAAACAGGAGGTTATCGAGCTAGAGATCGGAGTTTGAAAGAGAGCAACGTAATGGGCAAGTGGTTAAAGTGCAACCAGGGTGTTGGGGTTATCCTGACATCGCTCTTCACCGCTTTGCTTATCTATATCCACCTTAGTCCCTGGGCGCACAGAAAACTGCGCGATGGCTTTACCTTGGGTTTTTTCCCCGCTGTGGCTATAGTTCTCTCAATCATTTTCTCCCTTATTCTAATTTTTGATAGCCGCCGGAAAGAGGTTCTTCCCGATTTGGAAACGCTTACGTTTAAATCTCTTCTCAGCGCTGTTTTAGCAGTGGTAGTAAGTTGGGTGTATTTTGCGGCCATGAGAGAAATTGGATTTCTAATCGTAACGCCTTTCTTTCTTCTCCTCGCTATGTATGTCTTAGGTTTAAGACCCTGGCGAAAAACTTTCATAATAGCAGTTCCAATGACAGTGATAGTTTATGGCATTTTTAGGGTCATGGGCATAGCGTTGCCCCCTGGTAAGTTAGCAGGAATATTGTTTTTCTAGTTGGGGTAGAAATATATGTTCCAGCCGGAAGCCATCATTGAGGCCTTTCACATGGTATTGTCCTGGAATGTCCTCTACTGGCTGGTGGTGGGGGTGGTTATCGGCGTAGGTGTGGGTGCAATGCCGGGCTTAACCGCAGCAACCGGGGTCGCTCTCATGATTCCCCTTACCTTCACGATGAGCACCGCCGCAGCCTTGGGCCTCCTCATCGGCCTATATAAAGGCGCTGTCTATGGAGGATCGATCTCCGCCATAAGCTTTGCCACCCCGGGAACTCCCGAAGCCGCTGCCACCATCTATGATGGGCACAAGCTGATGCAGAGGGGTCAGGGGCGAAAGGCTGCATTAATGGCTTTATACGCCTCGATTACCGCTGATACGCTGAGCGACGTCATTACGATTGGGTTGGCTCCGGCCTTGGCGTTGGTAGCGCTCAAATTTGGCCCTACCGAACGATTCTGGCTGGTAGTTCTTGCCTGTACCTTGCTGGGGGCCTTGAGTGGCGCACACCCAGCAAAAGGAATGTTAAGTGCCGCCTTGGGTATTTTCATTGGGACGATTGGAACTGACCCCGTAGGCATGGTATCCCGAATGACCTTTGGCCTCTGGTGGTTGCAGGATGGTATCCATCTTATCCCCCTGATGATCGGCATATTCGCCATTGCCCGAATGCTGGAAGGGGCCATTGAGCTTTTAAGGGAGAGAGGGGTGGCCAGGAAGGTCAAGGAGAGCATTTCGACCGCACTCATGAAGAGCGGCCCTGGCTTGACTTTCAAGGAATACATCCGTACCTGGAAGGAAATGCTGATCGGCCTATTCGTGGGATCATTCGCGGGAATGTTACCGGGATTGGGGGCCACGGTTGGAGCCTTTCTTTCCTATAGCGTAGCCAAGCAGTTTTCTCCCAAGAAGCAAATAGGTTCCGGGGTATTGGAGGGAGTGGCCGCCGCCGAGGCAGGCAATAACGCTACCGTTGGGCCTACCCTCATTCCCTTGCTGGCCTTTGGGATTCCCGGAAGTTCAACCGCAGCCCTTATAGGGGGGGCCTTAATGCTCCAGGGAGCTACTCCATCCCCTCGCATGTTTGAACTCTTTCCCGCCGTAATATACTCGCTCTTCATAATCTTGCTCGCCGGAAATTTCGTAAATTTAGGCGTCGGGCGGGTCTTCGCCGGATTCTATGCTCGGCTGGGGCAACTCCCACGACAAATCTTGATTCCCCTGATCTTCATGATGGCTATTATCGGGAGTTACTCCTTCCGCGGAAACCCCTATGATCCCGTAGTGATGCTGGCCTTCGGATTGGTGGGTTATGGAATGCGAGTCCTCAGAATTCCCGATGCCCCTCTGGTTATTACGTTTCTCATCACTCCGATGATGGAGGCGAATCTCCGTAGGGCTTTGCTTATCAATCGAGGAGATTGGGTCCAGGCCCTGTTTCACAGTCCCCTTGCCATAGGGCTTCTCATCTCCTGCATTGTACTGACCTTTCTCACCATCCGATTTGAGGTATCAAAGCGACTGAGCATAGCCGCCCCGAAAGTTGAGAAAAAGGATTCCTAATATCAATCATTAAGAAGCAGAGGATTTCAGGTAGAGACTGAAATAATTTACCGCTTCAGCTTCTGGATTCACGATTATATCCTGAGTTATAAAATTATATATAGGCAAAGAATCAAAGGGTTAAATGCAGTCTTAATAATAATTGATTGAAATGATGCAAAGCTAAGACGTAACATCATGCCTGACTAGGTTAGAAAGGAGCAGAACTATGGATCTCACCCAGGAAGTTAAGGAGCGCGCTTTGAAGGAGGGAATGGACCTGGTGGGAATAACACCGGCTGATAGACTAAAGGATGCCCCAGAGGGCCGTCGCCCCATGGATATTCTTCCTACGGCCAGCAGCGTCGTCGTTGCTGCTGTCCATGTCCTCGATTCTGTCTACGATCTCCCCTATACCCGGTATGAATATACTAATCAGTTTTTCATCCTCAATTCCATGCTCAACAGCACGGCCTTCAAGGTATCCCGTTGCCTCGAGTCTCAGGGATATCGTACCCTCCCCATTCCTGCTGCGTATCCTCGGGTAAACAAAGAGATTTTCGGAATACTCTCCCACCGCCATGCAGCGGTTAACGCAGGCCTGGGAGAAATGGCTTTGAACAATCTCTTGACCACCCCTCAATTTGGTTCCAGGATACGACTGGTTAGCATAGTCACGGAAGCAACTCTCGAAGCTGATCCTCCTTTCGAGGAGAACCTTTGCCTAAAGAAGAGGACAGAATGTCAACTGGCCTGTGTGAGAGATTGCCCA
>DAOVAK010000810.1 GCA_030671095.1 Deltaproteobacteria bacterium
CAGGGTGAAGATCAATTGGAAAATTTGAAAAAGAGATCAGGGAATGCCAGTAACGCTGTAGCAGCAGACAGGCAGGGTGTTAACCGTGTCTAAATTTTCTTTGAACGACTTAGAGAGGCACGTATTTCCATTTGTCGAAACGAATGACCCCGATGTCATTCTGGGCTCAGCTTTCGGCGAAGATGTGGCTCTGACCCGAATCGGTGATGAGGTCCTGGTCTCCCACGTGGATCCAATCGTCGGAGCCATAGGCAATATCGGCTGGCTTGCCGTTCACGTGGCCTGCAACGATATCGCCACCAGCGGGGCCCCTCCCCGCTGGATACTGCTTCTGGTTTTGGTTCCGACAGAGGATGACATGGATCTGCTGGAGCAGATCATGCGTGATGCCAAGCGCGCATCTAATGAGATCAGCGTTTCCATCATCGGGGGCCACACAGGATATTCTGCCGGTCTGTCCAGGCCATTGGTAGCCGTCACAGCCCTGGGGATTGCAACAGATCGTAAGCCCTTGCGGACAAGCGGAGCTCAGGTGGGTGATCATGTTCTAATTACCAAAAGTATTGCTCTTGAGGGAACGGCTATTCTGGCGCAGGATTTTGCGGATGTGGCACTAAGGTCCGGGTTGACCCGGCAAGACTTGGAGACGGCGCGCAAGCTGATGACCGAGATGAGCGTTGTCCAAGAGGCATTGGTATTGGCAGAACATGGGGCAACGTCCATGCACGATGTGACACGCGGCGGGGTTTTGGAGACGTTACTGGAAATAGCCCTCTTATCGAATGTTGGTATATCGATCGATGCCAGCCGAGTTCCGATCCTGCCTGTTGTATCTCGGTTCACCAGGGCGTTTCAGTTCGACCCGCTGAGGATGATCTCCTCCGGAACCCTTGCAGCTACTGTTCCACCGGATAGGATGTCGCGCGTGACTGATTCTTTAAAAAAGGCAGGCGTGCCTTTTGCCGATGTAGGTCGAGTCACAGACGGAGTCGGTGTGCTTCTATTGCGCAAAGACGGAAATGTTCACTATCGTGAAATTCACTGCGAAGAAGACGAATTAGCCCGTATGTGGACGCTCTATCCTCGAGATGAATAATGATGTAGTGAGGCCGAACAGATAACACAAACGCAATTATGCGGTGGTTCGGAGAAGGCTATGAAGATTTTGGATGATTTAATTTTAGCGCTAAATTTTGAAGCAGGTGTGCGAGACCTACGCCAGGGGGTCTTTCACACCGGCGTTTTGACTCGAAACTGTGGACTGGCCGCGACCTTGCCGCGAGATGCCCTCCGCCAGGAGCCTCCCATGGTACAGGAACCCGGCTTCCTGTTGGACAAAACTCCGCTGGAACTTGCCCGACTGGCCTATTCCCAACGCATACTTGAAGCAGCAATCGGTATGGCCACCATCAATTCACTTCTTGAGATTGATGAAAATTCATGCATTGAGCTCAATGCCGCTGAACTGATTGTGGAAAAGGGAAAGGGCAAGAGCGTAGCTATTGTGGGCCACTTCCCATTTGTACCCAGGGTTCGCGAGCATTCAAAGGAAGTCTGGGTTATTGAAAAAAATCCAAAGGCGGGCGATTTCGGTGAA
>DAOVAK010000568.1 GCA_030671095.1 Deltaproteobacteria bacterium
AGAGGGGAAGTGTGATTTTGCCAATCACAACGCTGCCGACATCCTGAACGCCTTCCTTGGGCGTGGGCTCTATTCCAAGATGGGGCCCCAGCCGGTTCGCACTGTTGCAGCAGGACATGATTATATGTTCGCCTTCTGGACCATACCGGGCACCGGCATTCGCGGTGTGGGCGATCTTAGGGGCAAAGTGGTCTACAACAAGTTCAAGGCCAACCCCATGTTTGACGAAATGACCGTGAATCAGCTCGGCTCAGCGGGCCTCACAGTGAAAGATCTGAAGGCTTCAATAGCGTTCTCTAGCATCAAAGATGCCATCAGAGGGCTTATCGAAGGTAGAGTGCATGCAATCCTGTACCCTGTTGTTCCGCGTTTTGTGATGCAAGTCAATGAGGCCAAGGGGGAGTGCGTCTTTGTCCAACTCAATAAGCAACAGTCCCAATACGTACTCAAAAAGATGGAGGGTTATTTTCTCCAGGATATAGCGGCCAATGATTCTCGCTTTCGAAACAAAAGCCCCGTACCTAATGCCGTCTGCTATCAAAATGCCATGTTCACATCGGCCAAAAAGGATCCGGAAATCATCTATGGGGTAGTCAAAGCCATATTTGAGCACTCGGATGAATTTGCAGATACCCATCCGGCCGCCAAGTACTGGTCCCTGAAACATCGACCTGTGAACCTGGCCGTCCCCTATCACGAGGGTTCTATCCGATATTTTAAGGAGAAAGGTCTCTGGACAGCAGAGGCGCAGGCCTACCAGGAGAAGATGTTAAAGAAACAGAAGGCGTTGATGAAGTAATCGAAAGGAAAAGAACCCCACCCTGTACCACGTACGGGGCAGGCCCTGAGGAACGGTTTGGGAGGGGGTGAAAAGGGGCTCGGGAGGGGCAGCATTGGATCAGTTTGATGTGGGTACCCGTTGGAAAGACCGTGGCCTGAGGTCCAGGCTCGCATTGATTGTGGCTCTGATCTGGTCTGTCTATACCCTCTCCTATCTGTGCCATATTTTTTTCTACTTGGGGATTGTGATTTATCCCCTTACGCACCGGGCCATCAGCGTTGGACTTATCTGTATCCTGGTCTATCTCCTCTTTCCACCTGGAAAGAAGGTGACAAAGGATAAGCTGAAGTGGTACGACCTCCTGCCCATACTTATAATCTCTGTCGGATGTGCCTATATAGCCATAAATGCCAATAGCCTA
Source organism: Deltaproteobacteria bacterium (assembly GCA_030671095.1). The sequence continues at coordinate 1,203 of DAOVAK010000568.1, forward strand.
GTCGCCGAGGGGAGGCTCATCACCTATCCATACGAGATGGTGATCGCCTCCCTTCTCTTCCTCTCAGTCATAGAGGCCACAAGGCGGACGATCGGCTGGGTCCTGGCCGTTCTCATCGCCTTCTTCTTTTTTTATGCGATCTACAGCAATCACTTTCCAGGTTTTCTACGCAGCACCGGGTTTTCCTATCCTATGGCCATAGGTTGGATGTACCTGAGTGCGGAGGGATTCTGGGGGATGATCATAGGCATTGTCTCCACAATGGTATCCGGGTTTATCATATTCGGAGGATTTCTAAGGGCCCTGGGGGCAAGCCAATTTTTTAACGACCTTGCCCTCGCTTCAGCCGGATCCTTTAGGGGCGGAGCCGCCAAGGCGGCGGTTGTGGCCAGCACCTTTTTCGGGACCATATCGGGCTCCACCGCAGCAAACGTGGCCACAACCGGCCAGATCACCATTCCCCTCATGAAAAGAACCGGCTATCAAAATAATTACGCGGGTGCTGTGGAGGCCACCGCATCCCTGGGCGGCATGTTTATGCCCCCTATCATGGGCGCAACGGCCTTTCTTATTGCCGAATTCCTTCAGGTGTCCTATTGGAGCGTTTGTGTCGCGGCCTTCCTTCCCGGCATTGCCTATTATGCCACGTTGCTTGCTCAGGTGGACCTTGAAGCCGCCAAAATGGGCCTGAAAGGGCTGCCGAGAGAGGATTTACCCTCTTTTAGGAAGACCTTGATGGGAGGCTGGCAGTATCTGTTACCTTTTGTCCTTCTCATATTCCTTCTGGCTGTTCTCCGTTACACAGCCCAAACATCAATTATGTATACCTTAGGGGCCTTGATCCTGGTGAGCGCCTTTAAGAAGGAGAGCAGACTCAATCCAAAGAAACTCCTTGCAGCCCTGGAAGGATCGGCTAGGGGTATGTTGCCCATTATTCCCCTCTGTACGGCCATTGGTATCCTTGTGGGCGCCATCCAGATGACGGGAGCAGGAACGAAGTTCACCTCTGAGCTCCTCATCATGAGCGGTGGCAATCTGATGGTCATACTGCTCATGACTGGCTTCGCTGCCTTCATATTGGGCATGGGCATGACCACCGTGGGTGTCTACATACTAACAGTCGTCCTGCTTGCACCTGCGCTCATCAGGGCAGGCGTGGAACCCATAGCGGCTCACATGTTCTTATTCTACTTTGGCTGCCTTTCATTCATCACACCACCGGTATGCGTAGATGCATATATCGCTGCCGGCATCGCTGGTGGAAATCCCTTTAAGACGGGATTCCGCGCCATGCGCCTTGCCTTCGCGGCTTACCTGGTTCCTTGGGCCTTCGTATTTAATCCCGGTATCCTAATGATCGGCTCTCCACTACAAATTATAAAAACCTTTTTCTTTGTCACATTGGGTGCCATATCTATAGGTGTTGCCTTTGAAGGTTTTCTTCTTACAAAACTCAGGAGGTGGGAAAACATTCTTCTCGCCTTGAGCGGCCTCTGCATATTCATTCCTAACCCAATAACCAGGGCAGTGGGATTGGCCTATCAGGCCCTATTTCTGTTTAGCCAGATAATGCGAGCAAGGCAGACGAAGAGCCCAAAATATGAAACGGG
>DAOVAK010000209.1 GCA_030671095.1 Deltaproteobacteria bacterium
GGAATTCATGCCCCGGGCCTCATGGCCCTTTATCAGGAGTTGAATGGGGATTTTGACCTGGATATTGTGGCACCGGAATCGGAAATGAGCGCCGTGGGCCACGCCATCACCTTGGCCTACCCCTTGAGGGTTAAGGTCGTAAACAAAAACGGGGCATTCTTCGGGTATGCTGTGACGGGCACGCCAGCAGACTGCGTAAAGATCGCCGTGCAGGAACTCCTAGAGAAGCCCCCGGATATCATTCTTTCAGGTATAAATTGGGGTGCCAATGTGGGCGTCAATGTCCTCTATTCAGGGACGGTCTCCGCGGCCACTGAAGGGGCATTCCTGGGAATAGGCGCTGCGGCCATATCTCTTGGTAGAGAGAAAAATCCGGATTACGGGTTTGCGGCCCGGTTCAGTCGCGAGATCATCCGATTCGTCACCGAGAATGGCCTAAAGAAGGGAACAGCGCTAAACGTAAATATTCCAGCAGTCCCTGCGGACAAGATTGCGGGGGTATCCATAACCAGGCAGGGTATAAGCAGGTTTAGAGAAAGGTATGAGCGTCGGGTCGATCCAAGAGGGAACGTCTATTACTGGCTTACGGGTGAAACCCCTGTTGAAGAAGAAGGCCCTGATACGGACGCAAGGGCCTTGAGGGAGAATAGAATCACCATCACCCCCATCACCTACGATCTCACCTGTCTGGAGGAGGTGGAGAGATTACTGTCCCGACCCCTACCCGATTATCTGCATTTGGGGTCGCAGGATAGGAAATGAGGAGCGGGGATCTTTTTGTTTGAACCCGTACTTTTTTTTGTGGCCAAGAGCGAACGCCAAGGTTCCCCTGCCCTTGGTCGCCCATAGCCATCCCAGTGAGCCAGGTTTGACTTGGAGTACGAAGACTAATTCCCTTTTTGTCGGGAGAGCGAGATTATGCCGTTACCACTATTGGTGTCGATTTGTCTTGTGGGATTCGTGTTGCTTTACTTTGGAGCGGAATGGCTCGTGAAGGGATCTTCGAGTCTTGCACGAAGTCTTGGTGTTACGCCCATTGTTATCGGCTTAACCGTGGTGGCATTTGGTACATCTGCGCCTGAGCTGGTCGTGAGTCTCATTTCCTCGATCAAAGGGAAGAGTATGATTGCGGTGGGAAACGTGGTGGGCAGCAATATCTGCAACATCGCCCTGGTTCTCGGCTTGGCCGCCCTGTTTCAACCCATTACGGCAGATAAGTCAGTCGTCAAACGAGACATACCCATCATGCTCGCCATATCTGTCTACCTGTTGGTGCTCTCGTTTAACTCCAGACTTGGGAGGATCGAGGGGGCCACCCTGTTCGCTGGGATCATCCTCTACACATTTTTCAATTATTATATCGCCATGAGGGAATCGAAACAGGCAGCTGGTGAGAAGACGATGCTCATAGCCCCCGAGGTGGAAGAGATCGGATATGTGGCCTCCAGGCCGAAGCAGATTGTCTTAATCTCGGTGGGAATAATAGGTGTTGTAGGTGGGGCCCAGATCGTGGTGGAGTCCGCTGTAAACATCATGCAGATCCTGGGCGTGAGTGAGAAGTTTATCGGCCTGACGATCGTAGCCTTTGGGACGTCCCTTCCGGAATTGGCCACTTCCGTGGTTGCCGCTCTCAGGAAGGAGATGGACATAAGCATTGGCAACCTGGTGGGGAGCAATGTCTTCAACATCATGAGTGTCTTAGGGGCCGCCTCGCTTGTGAGGCCTATCCCCATTCCAGGCGGATTTATTGAGAGTGGCTTGGTGATCGATTACTTCGTCATGATGTTTACCAGCTTTCTGCCCTGGCTAATGATGAGGAGAACGTATACCGTTACACGGCAAGGTGGCGCTATTCTTCTATTCTGCTATGTGGGATACATTACATATCTCATTATAAAAGTATAAATAGGCTCCAAGTTTCTGATCTCAGTGGCAATTTGTAGAAGTGAGCGCAATGACGCTATAGAACCATAATGCTGAATTGGGCAAAGAAGCCCTAGTTTTCTTGTCCGGCCATCCGCCTATAGGTCTCGTATCTCTCTTTCATGTCCTCTTCCGCCTTCTTGAAAAGCGCTTCCGCATTATCAGGAAAGGTCCTCGTCAGGCTGGCATAGCGCACCTCGCCCATCAGGAATTCCCTGAAATCCTCCTTCGGTTCTTTTGAATCAAGAATGAAGGGATTCTCACCCTCCTCCTTGCGCCTGGGATCAAACCGGTACAGCGACCAATAGCCCGACTCCACTGCTCGCTTTTCCTCATGCTGGCTTCTTCCCATGTTCATTCCGTGATTGATACATGGAGCATAGGCAATGATCAGGGAAGGGCCTTGGTAGCTTTCCGCCTCCACAATGGCCTTCATGAATTGATTCTTATTGGCCCCCATGGCCACAGAGGCAACATACACGTAACCATACGTCATGGCCATGCTTCCCATATCTTTCTTGCGGGTTGGTTTCCCAGCCGTAGCAAATTTGGCCACAGCCCCCATGGGTGTAGACTTGGAGGACTGACCGCCCGTATTGGAGTAGACCTCCGTGTCTAGCACCAGAATATTCACATCACGGCCCATGGCCATCACATGATCCAATCCACCATAGCCGATGTCGTAGGCCCAGCCGTCACCCCCAATGATCCAGATGGACTTTTTCACCAGGTAATCACTCCGATCCAGGACTTCATAAAGCACGAGGTTGGCTGACCCCTCTTTGCTGATAAGCTCCTCTTCAAGGAGTTCCTCCACCCTCTCTCCATACGCCTTGGACTTCTCCCCATCGTACATATTTTCCAACCACATCTCGCAGGTCTCTCTCAGTTCCTTTGAGAGATCCGTGTCCAAGGCCTCACGAATGAGGTCAGCCAGCTTCTCTCGTCTCTGGGCCACAGCCAACTCCATGCCAAAACCATACTCTGCATTGTCCTCAAAAAGGGAATTGGCCCAGGCAGGGCCCTGTCCCTCCTCATTGACTGTATAAGGACAACTGGGTGCTGAACCGCCATATATGGAAGAGCAACCCGTGGCATTGGCAATCATCATGCGATCTCCAAAGAGCTGGGTGATGACCTTGATATAAGGGGTCTCTCCACAACCGGCGCATGCCCCGGAGAACTCAAATAGGGGCAGTCGAAATTGGCTGCCTTTCACCGAGGTGACAGACATCAGGTCGTCCATGATAGGAAGCTCTGTGGAGAATTTGTGATTGGGGATCTGTGCCTCCGCCTGTGTGGCGAGGGGCTTCATGACCAGGGCCTTTTTCTTGGCAGGGCAAATATCCGCACAGTTTCCGCACCCCGTGCAGTCAAGGGGGCTGATTTGAATCCTGAATTTCAGCCCCTTCAACTCCTTTCCTTTCGCCTCCATTGTCACGAAATCCTTTGGGGCCTCCTGGAGATCATCATCTCTCGCTAAAACGGGGCGAATGACGGCATGGGGACAGACAAAGGAGCACTGATTACACTGTATGCAATTTTCAGGAATCCATACGGGTACATTGATGGCAACACCCCGCTTCTCATACTTGGTCGTCCCCGTGGGAAAGATCCCATCCGGGCTGAAGGCACTGACCGGGAGCTTATCTCCCTGCTGGCCTAGCATAGGCCGCATCACCTTTTTCACGAATTCAGGCTCATCTTCCTCCAGATAGGCCTCTTGGCCAGCCGTGATCCAAGACTTGGGGACCTTAATCTTTTTCAAGGCCTCTATGGACCTATCCACCGCATCCACATTCATCTTTACGATTTTGTCACCTTTTCTCCCGTAGGTCTTCTTGATGGCCTCCTTTACATATTTAAAGACCTCTTCCGGGGGTATTACATTGGCAATCTGGAAGAAGGCCGCCTGCATGATCATGTTTATTCTTCCTCCTAACCCCAGCTCAGAGGCTATTTTGACGGCATCAATGTTGTAGAAATCCAGCTTTTTCTGGGCAATTGTTCTCTTCAAATGGTCGGGGAGGTGGGCTTCCATCTCTTTCAGACTCCAAGGGGAGTTGAGGAGAAAGGCGCCTTCTTCCTTGACCCCTTCCAAGAGGTCGTACTCATCCACGAACGCAGGATTATGACAGGCGATGAAGTCAGAGTGAGTCACCAGATAGGGGGACTGGATTTTGTGGGGTGAAAACCGGAGATGGGACATGGTGATGCCCCCTGACTTCTTGGCATCATAAGCAAAATAGGCCTGAGCGAACATATCCGTGTTCTCGCCAATGATCTTTATGGCATTCTTGTTGGCCCCCACTGTGCCATCGGCGCCCAGGCCCCAGAACTTGCATCGAACCGTGCCCTCAGGCGATGGATCGATTTCTTCGCCCAGCGCCAGGGAACTGTGGGATACATCATCAACTATGCCTACTGTAAAGTGGTTTTTGGGGACCGAGGAGCGGAGGTTGTCGAACACCGCCTTGACCATGGTGGGGGTGAAATTCTTACTGCCCAGACCATACCTGCCTCCCACAATAATCGGGTTCTCTCCCTTTTCGTGGAAGAGGGTGCACACATCCAGATAGAGAGGCTCCCCCAGAGAACCCGGTTCCTTCATCCTGTCAAGAACGGCAATTCTTTTGGCGGTGGCAGGAAGGGCCCTCAGGAAGTGCTCCCTTGAAAAGGGGTGATAGAGGCGCACTTTAACGAGACCCACCCTCTCACCCAGGCCGTTTAAGTAGTTTACCGTTTCCTCCAGAACGTCACAGCTGGATGCCATGGAGATGATGATTCTCTCTGCCTCAGGGTCTCCCACATAGTCGAAGAGATTGTAGGGACGTCCCACCAAATCACCCACCTTTTGCATCTCCTCCTGGACGATATGTGGGACCCTTTCGTAGAATGGACTTGCCGCCTCCCGGTTCTGGAAAAATATGTCAGGATTTTGGGCCGTGCCTCTCAGCTGTGGGTATTCCGGATTCATGCAACGGCTTCTGAAATCATCAATGGCATCCCAGTCCACCAGCTTGGCCATTTCTTCATAGTCAATGAGCTCAATCTTTTGGATCTCCATGGAGGTCCTGAATCCGTCAAAGAAATGGACAAAGGGAAGGCTTGCGCGGATGCTCGCAAGATGGGCCACAAGGGCCAAGTCCATGACTTCCTGAATGGATGCAGAAGCGAGCAGGGAAAAGCCGGTCTGTCTGACCACATTGATATCTGAGTGGTCTCCGAAGATAGACAGGGCATGGGCAGCCACTGCCCGGGCGGATACATGAAAAACAGCGGGCATAATTTCGCCCGAGATCTTATACATGTTTGGGATCATGAGGAGCAGGCCTTGCGATGCAGTAAATGTTGTGCAGAGTGCACCCGCTGAAAGTGAGCCATGAACGGCCCCTGCCGCTCCCGCTTCAGACTGCATTTCCACAACTTTCAGCACCTGGCCAAAGATATTTTTCCGTCCATGAGCTGCCCATTCATCACAGTACTCTCCCATGCTGCTGGAGGGTGTAATGGGATAGATGGCGGTCACTTCACTCATGGCATAGGCCACGTGGGCAGCTGCTTCATTTCCTTCAATGGTCTTTGTTGTTTTGCTCATATCTTTCTCCCTTATTGGTGGAATTTCATCACATGGCTTGATTGTAAGAGACAAAACATTGTAATACTTTAGGCATTTGAAAAGCCCCTGGGCTAACCGGCATTCTCTGGAGGGGCCAAAAAATTTGCGCACTGCCCTTAAGTATGGCGCACAAAGCGGGATATCTCTGATGGCCATGTTCTGTCA
>DAOVAK010000510.1 GCA_030671095.1 Deltaproteobacteria bacterium
TAGTTAATGGGCGTAAAGCCTCAAAGATCAGACCACTGCGGAGTTTGGGTGGAATTTTTTCTGAGATATCACCTTTCGGAGACCGGCATTGCCTCCGACTAGATAACAGCAAATGCCAACACTTTTGAACGTTACCAAACAATTAGATTGAGAAAAAGGGGTTAATGTTTCCTCCCAATAGTCCATCCATCTTCTTGGAACGGCCATACTATCCATAATTTAACGTCTCGGAAATTCTACAACTTATTGAGACCTTTGAAAAATGTTCAATTTTGTTCAAGGTCAAGGAAGGCGAAGATTTTACCCGCAGGAATACACGATAAGTATTTCGAGGATCAAAATCTGAGTCTGACGCAGAGATTGGGCAAAAGGGGGCGTTTTTCAAAGGTCTCGCATTGAATGTAGGGGGGGATGTCGGGGTCTGATCTTTTGCCTCGCACATGCCTGCTCGCCGTCTAGCAGGCGGGGAATAATGGAATCAAAGAAGAAGATCTTTCTTGTCAGCCTGGGTTGTGCGAAGAATCTCGTGGACAGCGAGAACGTACTCGGCCTGCTTAAGACGAACGGCTTCCCCCTTGTATCGACAGTGCACGAGGCGGAGGTGGCCATCGTCAATACGTGCGGATTTATCCAGTCAGCGGTAAAGGAATCCATTGATACCATCTTGGAACTGGCTAAGGGGAAAGAGAGGGGAGAACTGGGAGCCCTCTACGTTATGGGCTGTTTTGTCCAGCGTTACGGCTACAAGCTTCTCAAAGAGATTCCAGAGGTGGATGGATGGTTGGGTACAGGTGAAATCCACAAAATCGTGGATATTTTAGAGGGAGTGTCCAAAGAATCTCCATCGTTTCTTATCAGCAGGCCAACCTTTTTAGCTGACCACACCGTGCCAAGGGTCCAGACGACCCCCTTCTATAGTGCTTATCTCAAGATCGCAGAGGGCTGCTCCCACAAGTGTTCTTACTGTACCATCCCCCGCCTGAGGGGCCCTTTCAGAAGCAGAAGTTTAGCGTCTCTTATTATCGAAGCTGAAAATATGGTTGGCCGCGGCGTCAAAGAAATCAACCTCATTGCCCAGGATACCACCATGTATGGTAGAGATCTGGAGGGAGATATTTGTCTTGAGGATCTGTTGGAGAAGTTAATTCACGTTCAGGGGCTGCGCTGGATCAGGATGCTTTATGGCCACCCCCAAGGGATTTCTGATCGCCTGTTGGAACTCGTGGATGGTGAAGAGATGATCTGTCCCTATCTTGACATTCCTTTCCAACATATCAACGAAAGAATCCTAAAGGCCATGGGAAGGAGCTGTAATAGGGAGACCCCATGGCAATTGATCGAGAAAATCCGGTCCAAAACCCACCAGATCAGTCTGAGAACGACGGTTATGGTAGGGTTTCCTGGAGAGACAGATAATATATTCGATGAACTCTACAGTTTTGTCAAAGCGGCGGAATTCGATCACCTGGGCGCATTCATCTTCAGCCCTGAAGAGGGGACTCCCGCGGCAAGATTGGAAACTGTTGTGGAGGAAAGGGTGGCAAAAGAAAGGCTGGACGCAATAATGCGCCTCCAAGCGGAGATTTCAAGGAGGAAAAACCGGGGGATGGTGGGTCATCGTGTTTCGGTCCTCGTGGAGGGGGTAAGTCCTGAGACGGATCTATTATTGAAGGGGAGGACGGCAACCATGGCTCCAGATGTGGATGGCCAGGTCTTGATCAATAAAGGAGACGCCGTGATCGGGGAAATCGCTCCTGTGCGCATCAGAGAGGCCCATACCTACGATCTTGTGGGTGAGATAATTCAATAGTTGGATTTACGTTCAGAATGTATTATAAGGGAAAATAGCTGCAAAAGTTCACGGACAATTCTTTGGTTAGGGATCATAATCCTCACTTCAGGCAATTTATAAACCTTGGGATTATTAGCTCACTTGTACGTTATGGATTCAGAGCGGATATTTTTGGGCCAGTTCAACGATCATTTTGAGAAAATAAATGATGAATTGGACAGGACGCTCAGTACCCACGTGTCCCTCATTGAAAGCATCGGCAATCATTCCCTTTTAGGAGAGGGGAAGAGGCTGCGACCGCTTCTCTTTGTGCTGGCATGCCGGTTGTGTGGTTACCGGGGAGAGGATACCTACCGGTTTTCAACCATCTTTGAGTATATCCACACGGCCTCTCTTCTCCACGATGATGTTATAGATAATGGCCATATCCGAAGAAAGAAGCCATCGGTCAATCATGTTTGGGGAAACTCGGCAGCAATCTTGAGCGGGGATTTCCTATATTCAAAGTCCTTTTCCTTAGCCGTTGCCTGCAAGAACCTAGAGTTCTTGAAGGTGCTTACCGACACAACGACAAGAATGGCCGAAGGCCAGGTTTTGGAATTGGTGCACACGCATAATTGGAATATTACAAAGGATGAATATATGGAGATCATCATTTCCAAGACGGCTGTGCTGATTTCCGCTGCCTGTGCCTGCGGCGCGATCATCTCTGGGGCTGAGAAACGGACGGTGGACCAGCTGGCTCAATTTGGGTTCAATTGCGGCGTTGCCTTTCAGCTCATGGATGATCTCTTGGACTACACCTCATCTCAGAATGCGTTCGGAAAACCAGTTGGGAAGGATTTAAAGGAAGGAAAAATTACCTTGCCCCTCATCTACACCCTGCCCAGCATTGAAGGGACTGAAATCGAAAGACTTGAGGATCTGTTCAGGAATCAGAAGGCTGATGACGGAGATTACAGAAAGCTGATCAATCTGGTGAGGAATAACGGGGTTGTTGATAGGATTCGATCTGAAGCCAAGGTTTTTGTGGATAAGGCTGCCAGGTTCTTGGATCCCTTTCCCACGTCTCCCGTGAAAGGGAATTTGATGGACCTTAACAACTATATTGTCAAAAGAAGCTTTTGATTACAGTGCCGGAAATCTGGTCCTCCCCCGCACAGCGGGATCTTCGATGGGCCAGGCCAGAGTTAAATGGCTTTGCCGGTAAAGATAATGAGCTGTTTTGGAGTACTGGAGTATTGGAGTGTTGGAAAAAGCTAAAGCCC
>DAOVAK010000499.1 GCA_030671095.1 Deltaproteobacteria bacterium
CTATGCCACTCGCCTCCCTTAGCCTAATACATGTGCCAGTGAACATGTCTATTAGCGTATTATGAAAGCGTCGACTTATGATTCCGCGGCTAATCCCTATTTTTATATCCTCCACCACACTTCGGATTATATCAGAAGTAAGCAAGATTAAATGTCCCTTTTTTTCTTTAATTGCCCATGGATATTTCCCTTTTTTCCTGAGATTTTGGCACATCTCCAATTCCATGGCCGCCTGCCCTTCGTAGGCTATTTTTTGCCTGAGACCAATGAGAGAAGAGATGGCATCAAAGAGTCTCCCACAACTTGATGTCAAGGGGGTGTTGACCCTTTTTGTAATCATCTGAAAGACGATGTTTGCATCCTCTCTTTTGAGGTCACGAACAAATTTTATGGGGAGGTTGAATAGTCCATCTCCATAGGTTTTGTGAAGGTAACTTAATGCCATTCTCCAGGGAGATTTCGCTGCCGCATCCCCACCAGGCAGAGAGACGTAGTCGAGATGGGCGACTCTTTGAAATGAATTCAGGTCAGCGAACAGCACTTCTCCTCCCCATACCTGTCCGTCAGAACCAAAGCCTGTCCCGTCCAGGGCCAGTCCAATCACCGGACCTTTGACGCCGTTCTCTGCCAGGCAGCTGACGATGTGGGCGTGGTGGTGCTGTACGGCTAGTGTGGGGATTTCGTCCTGCTCACGGCTAAATTTTGAGCTCAAGTAATCGGGGTGCAGGTCATGGGCCATGACTTTTGGCCTGATTTCTAGGATACTTTCCATGTGGGAGATGGTTAAGCGAAAGAAGTCAAATGTCTCCAGATTTTCCATGTCACCCACATGCTGACTCAGAAAGGCGCGGTTCTCTTTGGTGATGCAGATGGTGTTCTTCAGTTCCGCACCCACTGCAAGCACGGATGGGAGTTCTGAAATCTCCTCTCGAAGAAAGACAGGGATTGGAACATAGCCGCGGGATCTTCTTAACTGTCTTGGAACACTGCCTACCATCCTGATTACAGAATCATCACTTCTGAGATAAATATCCCGGTCATGGACCAGGAAATAGTCGGCTATCCCTTTCAGGTTCTTAAAGGCTTCCCCATTATCGATATTAATAGGCTCTTCTGAGATATTGCCGCTGGTCATGACCAAGGCTCTGAAGGGGCTATCCATCAGCAGATAATGGAGGGGCGTGTAGGGAAGCATGATCCCAAAGTACCGATTCCTGGGGGCCACCTGAGGTGAGAGCCTATGAAAGCGTCGTTTCTTGAGGATAACAATAGGCCTCTGAGGTGAAAGCAATGTCTTTGCCTCGATTTCATTGACGTGGGCCATCTCCTTTGCGGCCTCAAGATCCCTCACCATGAGGGCCAAGGGTTTCTCTTCCCTCTGTTTTCGTTTTCTCAATCTCACGACGGCCTTATGATTACTGGCGTCCACGGCCAAATGAAAGCCACCCAGCCCTTTGATAGCAACAATAGATCCTGTTTTCAGGAGATTGATAGTCTCCTCCACGGGCGTGTCGCAGGCGAGAGGGAGGCCATTGTGGTCATGGAGAGAGACGCGAGGGCCACAGTCCCAGCATGCATTTGGCTGAGCATGAAAACGACGGTTTGTAGGATCTTCATATTCCCCGTGACAGGCCTTACACATCCTGAATTTCTTCATGGTGGTCATGGCGCGGTCATAGGGGATATCCATAATAATGGTGTAGCGCGGACCGCAGTTGGTGCAGTTTATGAAAGGATATCTGAAGCGACGGTCTTTCGAATCTTTCAGTTCTCGTAGACAATCGGGACAGATGCTCACATCTGGCGAAATGAGGGCCGAGCGTTCCTGATCGGCCCGGCTTTCCTTTATTTCAAAGACTTTGTCATTTTTTGGCCGAAGTTCAGCCCTCTCCATTGATGAGATATGGGCAAGGGGAGGGCGCTCTGAAAGGATGGATTGAAAAAAGTGTTCAACGTCTTCGTCGGAGCCCTCAACCTCCAGATCAACCCCTTCAGGGGTGTTGATCACATGGCCGCTTAGTTGATAACGGTGGGCAAGCTGATAAATAAAGGGGCGGAAACCAACCCCCTGAACGATCCCTTTTATGGCCCCTTTGGACCTCTTGATCATAGCCTACTGGCTCGCCTCCTTGTCCCTAGCCCTTTCCCGGATCCAGTTATACCAGTCTTCAAGGCCCTCACCCGTTTTGCAGCTAATCTCAAATATGGCTAGGTCTGGATTGATCTTTAGTGCGTCCTCTTTTATTTTTTTCACACTGCAATCCACATAGGGAAGTAGATCAATTTTGTTGATGAGCAAAACTGAGGACTCATGGAACATAAGAGGATATTTGGCAGGCTTATCGTCACCTTCGGTGACACTGAGTATCATGGCCTTGAAATCCTCACCCACCTTGAACTCCGCCGGACAGACCAAATTCCCCACGTTCTCCACCACAAGAAGATCCAAGTCTTTGAAGCTAAATTCTCCGAAGGTATCCCTGATCATGTTGCCGTCAAGATGACAGGCGCCACCCGTATTGATCTGTACCACGGGAATGCCAGTCTGGGCTATACGCTCCGCATCCTGGGAAGATTGGATATCTCCTTCTATAACCCCAATGCTCAAGTCCTCTTTCAGGACGCTGATGCTCCTTTCGAGAAGTGAGGTCTTCCCGGCCCCAGGTGAGCTCATGAGATTGACCACCAACAGTCTGTTTTCGTCAAATAGGTCTCTGTTCTGCTGGGCAATCCGATCATTCGCCTCTAGAATATCTCGAACCACTGAAATTTTCATATCGCTATCCCCTCCTTAACACTAGGCAGTAGGTGACAAGTGACAGTACATCGATAACAGCACGAAGTGCCACAACATCGATAACATGGTTGTTTCAGAGTCGATTAGCGATTAGATTCGAAACATGAAACAGTGAATATCGAAAACAACGGAAAGCCAAGTTCCTCTTGGCTCACTGCCGGCTCAATTGGTTCGACTCCAGACTGCGATGAACACATGAGCACTCTCTCAAAAACAGGAGTGTTATCGATGTCCTGGCACAAAAAGGTGTTATCGATGTTGTGGCACTCATCAAGTAAGCACTAGGCACTTTGAGGTCGCTCAGAAACGCGATGACCAT
>DAOVAK010000613.1 GCA_030671095.1 Deltaproteobacteria bacterium
CCAGAGCTTGACTTTGGCTTGCTTCCATTCCATGTCCGGTGCCACCTGTCCAAGGTAGTGTTCCATCTCCGCGTCGGTGGCCCTGCGATGGCGGCTTGAATGCTGGACATCCCCGATGTTCCACTCTCCATTGGGTCAGGCGGGGAAAAAGATCAAGTTCTCGCCTTCCAGCAGGAAGATACTGTACTCTGGATCCCTCTTTCGTATCGTAAGAAAGGTTTCGGGCAGTTGGTATTCATTCTCAGACATATTCTAGACCCTCATAATACCTTATTTTGTAATACTTTAACCATTTGAAAAGCGCCTGCCCGTCCCAGGCCGGTACGGGCCGGGGAGGCGTTTAAAAAGCCCGTGGGCTAAGCGGCATTCTCTGGAGGGACCAAAAAATTTGCCCGGTGCCTTTAAGTATGGCGCACAAAGCAAGCTAGCTCTGAGGCCTTGTTCTGTCACCATTGAACTTGGCCTAGTCTCTGTTTGGACGGCCTGTGTGCGCAGGCGTCCGGGCAAGGGAGCCCCCGGAAGAAACCGTGTACAGAAGGCCTGGTTTTTGGCCCCTCCAGAGAACCCCGCTCAGCCCGCCAAGACTTTTTGCACGGTTGTTTCAAAAGGCCAAAATGTTACCTTATTCTAAATATACCCTCAGGATAAAAGATAAATCTCCATGACCGCAACATCAAGCACTCAAAGACTGCAGCGTAGAATGATAACTTTTGGGTAGGAGCCATTATTGGAGATCTGAGCCAGTTGACCAAAGCCCATACAAATCGGTTGGGGTGCAACATATTGATATTTTGAGGGAACAAAGGCCCCTCAGGTTTGCGCCTTGACAAAGAAAAAGTGAGTTATTATGATGACTTATATAATTTATACCCTATTTGGAGTCAAATTCTGGTCGCCAAGTAATCCATCAGCAGTAGAAGATACCTTGGATAGATGAGCAAATTTGGAAAGATAAAAATTCAGAGGCTTTTTCTCGCAGGGATTCTATGGCTAGGCCTTGCGACCTGGGCTTATGGCGCTTCCCTAGAAGACGTGAAATCGAGGCTCCAACTGGCACGTGAAAATCTTCGCATCAGCGAGGCGACTGAGGCGCGGATTGCTTCCGAGCTTGAGAAGCTCAAGAATTCGGGAACAGCTTCTCCTGAAGCTTTGAAAGATTATGAGGCCTATCTTGCTCGTGCACACGAGATGGTCGTAGAAAACCGTGAGATTGTGAAGGAGATGGAGGCGGCCTATGCCAAGCTTGCACCGCCTCGCCAACCTGCCAGTTCCTCCACAACCGCTGAAGAGGGGGGAAATATAACCGATCCAAGTATTCCTGACGAGGAAGCATTGGATGAAAAGGCAGCCCTTGAGCGTGAGTTCAACGAGTCCCTCGCGGCATTTGATGAAATGCTACTAAAAAAATGGGATGAAATTCTCGCCAGATCGGCCAAGAAAATGAGGGATCTGAGCGAAGAGGTGGGCGAAACGGGAGGGCATTCTGGGCAAGAAGCAGAAGGAGAAGAGACCTCATCACGAGAAGGGACTTCTGAAGCCCAGGGGGGGACAGAGGATACAGGGGAAGGGGAGATGCGTTCCGAAGAGGGGACAGAAGCCCAAGAGGCGGCAGCGGAGAGTGGGGAATCAGAGTCAAAAGGTGAGGACAAAGGTCAGACCGTAAGGCAGAAGCGCCCTACCCATGACGGACATGATGACGACATCGTAGCCCGACAGCTTCGTGAGGCCGCTGAAAATGAGACCGATCCGGAACTCAAGGCAAAGCTATGGAAGGAATATGAAGAATATAAAAGAGAAAGCAGGCAGTGAGGATAACCCATGAAGAGACCTATGTATATTGCATTGCTGATTGGTGTGATACTTTTTATCCTCAATGGTTGCGCCACTTACAACGCGCAGGAGGTTGGTCCCACTTCCATACTTCAGGCCCAGCAGGAGATCCCTGAAGAAGAATTGCTCGATGTGGGCATCACCGTTTTTGAGAGCGAGGAACTCACAGAGGAGAAGGCAAAGGAGGAGGGCACACACCCAGACATAAGAAAATCAGAGCGCCACTTCATCCCTTATCACCTGAAAAACACGCTGCAGCAAAGTAGTCATTGGGGCGCAGTGCGGGTTATGCCCATCGAGACCCCAGACGTGGATTTGCTGGTGCGAGGTGAGATTCTTGAGTCAAACGGGGAGCATTTGATCCTCAGAGTCGAGGTGATCGACGCGGCGGGCAATACCTGGTTTCGTAAAGCATACGAAGAAGAAGCCAAGCAGAGTTTTTACAAAGATAATATACCCCGGGAAAAGGATGCCTTTCAGGATCTTTACAACGCCATCGCCAATGACATGGCGATCTACAAGAAAGAATTGAGCCAGGATGAAATTCGGAAGATACGGAGCATTTCCAGGTTGAGATTTGCTGCCGGCTTTGCCCCAGATGCCTTTGGGGATTATCTGGTCAAGGACAAGGAAGAGAAGATCACCATCAATCGGCTACCCGCCGATGACGATCCTATGATGGAGCGTCTCCTTCAAGTTCGGGACCGGGATCACATGTATGTGGATACCTTGAATGAATATTATGAGGGCTTCTACAACGAGATGTGGCCGGCCTACGAAGAATGGCGGAAGGCCAAT
>DAOVAK010000553.1 GCA_030671095.1 Deltaproteobacteria bacterium
GCGGCGTATTGCTCCATACGCCTCAGTCGTCGCTCCTCGGCGCCTAGCATCTAATACCTTGCTGGTGATCAGGAATCTTCCAAAACCCGCTGATTTCAGCAATGATACCTGAATTAGATGGTGGATCAAGCCCCGTCTCTCTCCCTTGCAATAACTTATTAATGAGGTTAAGTTCTCTAATGCCCTAAATTCGGAAATGATCCAAGATTGCGCAGGGAGTAATGAGCCTCGTCACTGCATTAAATATTTCTCTCACCTTCTCTCGGAAAAGGCTTTTTCATGAGATAGGGTTTCAGGTGGAGGAAGGTGATCGTGTCGGACTGATAGGACCAAATGGAACCGGCAAGACCACGCTTCTAAGGCTCCTTACTGGTGAGATTTCTCCAGACGGCGGAGAAATCAGAGTGGCCGAGGGCATTCGGCTCGGCTATCTGCCTCAGGACGCCCATGAGACACTAAAAGGAACGCTCCTCAAATCAATTATTGACTCCATCCCGGGCCGCCTCAGTCTCAGGAATGAGGTCGCTAAGATTGAAAAAGCCCTCAAAAGCAATCCTGATAGAAGAGAGCAGGAGAAGTTGGCGCTCAGATTGGCTGAAACACACCAGCAGATGGCCGACCTAGACAAGGGGTTTCCCGCCTACGGGGCAGAAAAGATACTGGTAGGTTTAGGCTTCAAAGCCGTTGATTTCAACAAACCCATCGCCTCTTTGAGTGGAGGATGGAAAATGAGGGCCGCTTTAGGGAGTCTTCTCTATCAGAATCCGGACTCGCTCCTATTGGATGAGCCGACCAACCATTTAGACATTCCTTCCATACGCTGGTTGGAACAATTTCTCCAGGATTATAAAGGCGCTCTGATTCTTGTCTGCCATGACAGGGATTTTTTGAATCGGCAGATAAAACGGGTCATGAGTTTTGAACCTGAAGGGATGAGGTCTTACAGTGGGAATTACGATTTCTATCTGAAAGCCCGCGAGGAGGAGAGAAAGACTCTGGAGGCAAGCGCAAAGAAGCAGGCGCAAAAAATAAAGGAGGCCAAGAAATTCATAGAAAGGTTCCAGGCCAAAGCCTCCAAGGCCCGACAGGCACAGAGCAAAATAAAATTGATCAAGAAAATGGAACTGGTCGAATCGCATCGGAAGGTAAAGACCATTCATTTTACTTTTCCTGAGGTGCCCCGCAGTGGAAAAGTCGCAGTGGCTTTCGAGGGCGTCTCGAAAGGTTATGATGGAAAGACACTTTATATGGATCTTGATTTGACCGTCCAGAGAGGAGAGAGGATAGCTATCATCGGTCCCAATGGCTCTGGAAAAACCACTCTGCTAAGATTGGTGTCAGGTGAGACGCATCCTGATGAGGGGCGGATCACCATAGGCCATGGGGTGACCATGAGTTACTATGCCCAGCACCACTCGGAGATGCTTGACCCCGCGAAAACCATCATAGAGGAGGTTTTTCAGGTCGTGCCCCACCAAACTTTAGGCTTTGTCAGGGGGGTCTGCGGGGCCTTTCTCTTCTCAGGAGAGGATGTGGATAAGGCCATACGCGTCCTTTCTGGGGGAGAGAGGGCGCGGGTTTGCCTGGCAAGAATCTTAGTAAATCCAGGAAACCTCCTTGTCATGGACGAGCCGACCAATCATCTTGATATCATTTCATCGGAAATTCTCATTGATGCCCTCGCCGATTACAAGGGTACCCTCCTGTTTGTCTCCCATAACCAGTCCTTTATCAATAGGCTTGCCACAAAAATCTGGGACATCAGAGAAGGAAGTATCTGGGAATACCCAGGAAAACTGGACGAATACTACCATCACCTATCAATACCTGTTGAGACTGCAATGATCGCCACTGAACCTGATACCCAGATGACACAAGTGCAGGATCAAGAAACCTCTCAAAAAAGCCGACCCACCCGAAAATTGATACGTCAGCAAAAGGCGGAGAAACGACGCATCGTTAATGAGACCCTGAAACCGATTAGAGAGGCGTTGTCACAACTGGAGGGGAGAATTACTGCGCTGGACACAAGGGAAAAGGACCTGGAAAAAATGCTTGCAGAGCCTGATATTATCGGGGATAAGAGTAGATATCTTCCACTCCTGAACGAGTACAACGAGGTGAAAGAAGAATTGGAGACGTTGATGCTAAAGTGGGAGGAGAAGCAGAAGGAATTGGGATCCGCCAAAAGAGGCCTTGAGATGTGAATGGATAAGAAATGGAAATTAAAGAAGAACACAAAAAGTTGCTAAAAAGCATGGGGCTAAAAGAGAAGGACTTTGAGCGCTTTGATGGTAAGTTCGTCCGATACGAGTTTGAGGAGGAAAAAGGTGTCCGACTCTATGACCCTTACTACAGGACCTCATACAACGAGTACATCGACGCGGATGGGTGGAGTTCCTGGAGTTCTGAAAAGGATACCTTTATGAGCAACATCCTGAAAGATGCCAAAAGAAAGGCAGAGGAAAGTGAAAAAATAAGTCCTAAGCCCACCGAGGAGGAGATTACTCGATCCCTCCAAAAGAAATTTGGGAAGAAGGTCACTTCTGATTCTGAAGAATGATCTTTCCTTTGCGTTTTCAAAACAAATTATAAATTTGCTTCGCCCCGCCTGCCATTGCATTGCGGAGGGCAGGTCCGGCGGCGGCGGGCAAGCCTGGCACTGGCGGGCAGGTCACAGTGGGATGAAACTCTCTGAATACATAAATACCATTAAGAACCACCCGGAATTTGGTCCGGCCTATGTATACCACCGATATGTTCCCCCCCTAAAGGCTGATTACGGATCCGATTTGCAACTGCCCAAGGAGCTTCTCAGGATACCTAAAGATCAGGGTATTGAGAAGTTTTACACGCATCAGGTGGATGCCATACAACAGATCAGGCAAGGGTCAAATGTCTTG
>DAOVAK010000300.1 GCA_030671095.1 Deltaproteobacteria bacterium
CGCTGTCCCTTCCGGGAATTTCACGGGGCCCCGTGAACGGGATCTTCGCTTTGCTTCGACAGGCAAGTGACCATTCACAACGGACAACAGCCAAGCACTGATAAATGAACAATGATCGATGATAAATGATTATGAACCCAGTGGAATCCCTCCAGAGGCGGGCAAGCCCCTGAAGGGGGTTCCGCCTATAGAGGCGGGAGTTCCACGGGCCAGGCAAATGACGATGAATTCAAGAGAATATATCATTCAGGGTTTTAAGGCGTCGGCGGTTGTCGCAGGGCTCAAAAAGGCAGAAGAACTGGATTTAGCCCTGATCTTTTGCGAAAAGGCGGCGGTCGCAGCCGGGGTTTTTACCACCAACAAAGTTAAGGCCGCGCCTGTGATTCTGAGTCAGGAAAATCTCCGGGCGGGCAAAGCCAGAGCCATCATTGCAAATGCGGGAAATGCAAACGCATGTACGGGTAAAGAAGGCCTAGACAATGCCCGCAGAATGGCCCATTTGGTGGCAGAGGAACTGGGTATTGAGCCCCATGAGGTCCTTGTGGCATCCACAGGTGTAATCGGTTCGCCTCTGAACATGGATCTGATCGCCCGCGCCATACCAGACCTTGCCGAAGGCCTTTCCCCAGAGGGCATACACCACGCCACCCAAGCCATTATGACCACCGATTCTTTCCCTAAGATAAGCCGCTTTGAAGGGGAGGCTGATGGCAAGCCCTATGGGATTCTTGGGATCGCCAAAGGGGCAGGAATGATCATGCCCAACATGGCGACCATGCTCTGCTTTATTTTGAGCGATGTTCAGATAGATGCCATTGAGCTTAAGAATGCGGTTTCAGGTTCGGTGGAAACCACATTTAACCGCATTAGTGTAGATGGAGACACCAGCACCAATGACACGGTCCTTGCCTTGGCCAATGGTATGGCTGGTAACACGTCCTTATCTCCCGGTGATTATGAAAGTTTCCAAAAAGGGTTGAGCCAGGTTATGAATGAGCTGGCCACTATGATTGTGAGGGACGGGGAAGGTGCCACCAAAGTGGTCCACGTGAAAGTAAAAGGAGCTGCTACTCATACGGATGCCCTGACCGCGGCCAGGACAATAGCCAATTCCAACCTTGTAAAGACAGCCTTTTTCGGCGAGGATCCCAACTGGGGAAGAATCATGGGGGCCCTTGGTAGGTCAGGGGTTCGTATGCGGGAAGAAGATGTGAGCATCTGGGTTGATGATGTGAAGATCGTGGAGGGAGGCCTTGGGAACGGCACCAAGCAAGAGGAAAAGGCAGCGGATAAGATGCGGAACAAGGAATTCTCAGTCATGATTGATCTCCACCAGGGTGAGTATGAAGATCAGATCATCACATGTGATCTCACACATGATTATATAAAAATTAATGCTGATTACAGAACGTAAGGTAAATTTGCTCCGCTTCGCTTCGCAACAGGGAACGGGGGTACGGAGGAACGGTGGTACGGGGCACAGGTTTACCGTCCCTTCGTCCCGTACGCATGAGAATAGTAGGGCGGGCCACCGTGCCCGCCTGTTTGATCAAAAATCCAACAACTCAACCACAACCACATACCTGGAGTAGCGAATGTTTGCGGTCATTATGGCAGGAGGTTCCGGTACTCGGTTCTGGCCGGCCAGCCGAACGCGGAAGCCCAAGCAGTTCCTCAACATCAGTGGCAAGGAGCCCATGTTGGTGGAAACGTGCAATAGGTTAGGGCCCTTGGCCCGAGACGAAGAGATGATCCTAGTGCTGGGACGGGAGCATCTAGGTGAGGCCAAAGAACTCTTTGGAAATCGGGATATTCATCTGGTTGCTGAACCCGTGGGACGAAATACAGCACCGTGCATGGGTCTGGGGGCGCTGTATGCTCAGTATCTGGGTTGCAGAGAGCCTGTGGCCTTCCTGCCGGCAGACCACTTTATTAGTGATCCTTCCGCCTTTGTGGACGGGCTACTTCAGGCTGGAAGAATTGCTGAATCGGGAGGTATCGTCACTCTCGGTATCGTACCCACAAGACCGGAAACCGGTTATGGCTATATTCGGAGGTCTGAAGGGATTCCTGATCTTAAGGAACTTTCCGCATATAAGGTCTCTGCTTTTGTGGAAAAGCCTGATCTGGAAAAGGCGCAAGCGTATCTAGCAAGTGGAGAGTATTTCTGGAATGCCGGCATCTTCGTGGCCACACCAAAGACAATCCTCAATGATATTCAGCACTGCCTTCCTGATCTTTATCAAGGACTGAACCGATTAGAAAAGGTCCTGGGAACGGAAGACTTTGAAGCTGGAATAGAGGAGGTGTATGGGGGTCTTGAGGCCATCTCATTTGACTACGGCATCATGGAGAAGACCAAAAGCCCGGTATTTGTGCTTCCCTGCGAGTGCGGATGGAGTGATGTGGGGTCATGGGCATCCCTTTATGAAGTAAGGGAACAGGACCGCGATAAGCAACAGAACCTGACAGAGGGTGAATCCCTTCTTGTTGACTGCAAGCAAAGTTTTGTGTCCAGCCGGAGTGGACGCCTGGTGACCTGTTTGGGCCTTGAAAACTGTCTGATCGTTGATACCCCCGACGCCTTGTTGGTTGCAGATTTGGGAAAATCCCAAGAGATTCGAAAGATCGTCGAACATCTGAAAAGAACCCGGAAGGAAGAGTTGCTATGAACCCCAACATCTTCAGGGAGTATGATATCCGCGGGAAAGCGCCTGAGGAACTGAATGAGGAGACAGTTTATCGCTTGGGATTATCTTTTGGTACGTATTACCGCAACCAGGGCGCACTGAGAGTTGCTCTCGGCCGGGACTGCCGCCTCAGTTCACCAGGGTTTCATGACGCGTTACTGAAGGGTTTGATGGAAAGCGGTATGTCTGTGGTGGATGTGGGCATGATTCCCACACCACTCCTTTACTTTTCTCTCTTTCATCTGGAACTGGATGGAGGTGTTCAGATTACTGGAAGTCACAACCCCCCTGAGTACAACGGATTCAAGATATGTCTTGGTAAGACCACCATTTATGGTCAAGAGATACAAAAGATCAGGGCCATAGAAGAGTCAGGAAAGCTTCACAGTGGGAAGGGAGAGGTGGAACAGATCGATGTGATTAACCCATACCTGGATTACCTCCAAGAGAATATCCAACCCGGGGATGTGCCCATAAAAGTGGTGGTTGATGGGGGTAACGGTGTGGGGGGACTGGTGGCCCCTGAGGCCTTCACCAGAATGGGGGTTGAGGTCGAAAGGCTTTTCTGCGAACCGGACGGCCACTTCCCCAATCATCATCCCGATCCCACAATACCTGAATACCTGAAAGACCTTATTGAAATGCTTTCAGGGGGTTCCGCAGATTTAGGTATAGCCTTTGATGGCGATGCGGACAGAATCGGCGTGGTGGATCATGAGGGTCATATGATTTGGGGTGATCAGTTAATGATTATCTTCTCCCGAGATCTTCTGGAGCGCGAGCCAGGGGCAAAAATTATCGGGGAGGTCAAATGTTCACAAGTTCTATATGATGACATTGAACGACATGGGGGCAAACCCATCATGTGGAAGGCGGGCCATTCCTTGATCAAAGGCAAGATGAAAGAAGAAGGAGCGCTCTTTGCTGGAGAGATGAGTGGACACCTCTTCTTTGCCGATCGTTATTTCGGTTATGATGATGCCATCTATGCGGGTGCACGGTTGCTTGAAATCCTGACACGAAAGGGAAAAAGTATCATGGAACTCCTGGCTGATGTGCCCAGAATGGTGAGCACCCCAGAGATCCGCTTGGATTGTCCTGACGAAAAGAAGTTTCAGGTGGTGGCGGAACTCGTGGAAGACTTCAAAAAAGATTA
Organism: Deltaproteobacteria bacterium; assembly: GCA_030671095.1. The sequence goes on from DAOVAK010000300.1 coordinate 3,847, forward strand.
TCAGGTCATAGATGTGGACGGGGCTAGGGTCCTTTTCGATGGGGGGTGGGGTCTGGTCAGGTCATCCAACACCCAGCCTGTGCTGGTGCTCCGTTTTGAAGCCCAGGACGAAAATCGCCTTCAAAAAATACAAAAGATCTTTATGGATAAGTTGGATAAGAAGATCTGAGGTAACCAATGAACGGGGTGAAGAGGGTCATAAGGCCTTTTCCGAATTGACTGGCGGGGGGCTCGGAACGGAGGAAAAGGCCTTATGTGCCCTGGCCTATACTTGATTTGACAGAATTGGAAAGTAAGTTAAAACTTCGATTGACAATATGATATCACAACTTTTCAGGAGTCTCCGAAAGTTTGTGTACGTTGGAGATATCCCTACTTTTCTATGGGGTCTTTAAAACACTATATATTGTGGTACTTCAAAGATAAAAAAAGTGCAGTATAGAAGCAGCAGATCGCGTTTCTTAATTTTTATACTGAGTGATTGCTTATAGAATATCACACTTTTCTATATCTTAAGAATTTTAATCAATAGTTATGTTTTAAATATGAACTATGTCTGTGAAGCTCCGAATCCCCCTACCAACCAAAAAAACAAAGCGAAAATGGCGATCTGAACAATCCAGCCGATAAGACAGACTCCGACTGCGCGCCAAGTACTTTTATAATCAAGCGCTTGCCTGACGGCAATGACCATCGCCACCAGCATCCAGATGCCAATGA
>DAOVAK010000216.1 GCA_030671095.1 Deltaproteobacteria bacterium
AGCGCAGATGTTAAAGGCTACAGCCGCCTTATGGGAGATGACGAGCTTGAGACTGTCCGTACTTTGGAGGCCTACCGGGAGATGATAGCTGAGGTCATCAGAAACTACCGCGGTCGGGTTGTAGATTCACCCGGAGACAACGTACTGGCTGAGTTTGCAAGCGTAGTGGATGCTGTAGAATGCGCGGTTGAAATCCAAAAAGAACTAAAAGCGAAAAATGAGGAGCTTGCCGGAAATCGTAGGATGGAATTTCGTATAGGTATTAACCTAGGGGATCTGATCGAGGAAGGTGAGAGGATTTATGGCGATGGGGTCAATGTTGCTGCACGGATAGAGGGTCTGGCTGAAGGGGGAGGAATCTGCATCTCTGGAACTGCCTTTGACCAGGTAGAAAGCAAACTAGGGCTGGAATTTGAATACCTTGGAGAACAGGCAGTTAAAAACATCAAGAAGCCCGTTAGGGTGTACCGGGTTCAGATGGAAAGGAGAGAGGCTTATGTTGAGGTGAGCAGAGAACTTCCATTGCCAGAGAAGCCCTCCATAGCTGTACTGCCTTTTGTCAACATGAGTGGCGATCCTGAGCAGGAATATTTTAGCGACGGGATAACTGAGGAAATCATCACCGCACTCTCTAAAGTTCCAATGATGTTTGTCATTGCCCGTAATTCGACATTCACTTACAAAGGTAGGCCTGTAAAGGTCCAACAGGTGGGCGAGGAATTGGGCGTACTATACATCCTGGAAGGAAGCGTCCGCAAGGCGGGAAATCGAGTACGAATTACGGCTCAGCTAGTGGATGCCATTACAGGCCATCATCTGTGGGCAGAGAGATATGAACGCGACCTAAAAGACATCTTCGCCCTCCAAGATGAGATCACCTTCAAAATCCTGACTGCCCTTCAGGTGACGCTCACAGAAGGGGAGCGGGCACGAGTATGGGCAACAAGGACGGAGAACCTTGATGCCTTCTTAAAGTATTTACAGGCTCGTCAGTACGGTGCACTTATTAGCAAAGAAGGTAATGTTTTCGCTCGGCAGGTGGCACAAGAGGCCATTAACTTAGATGAGAAGTACTCTGATCCCTATGTACTCATGGCTTGGACCCACTGGTTCGATGCGAGGTTTGGATGGAGTGAATCCCGTTCTGAGTCATTTAAACAGTCTTATGTAACTACACAGAAGGCTCAGGCCTTGGATGACTCCCATCCTGGTGTCCATATGTTACTGGGTGGGCTTCACCTGTACGAAGGGCGGTATGAAGAGGCTATCAGCGAAGGAGAGAAGGCCGTTGCCCTAGGCCCTAATGATGCTGACATTCATGCGACTATGGCCCACATCTTGCGTTATGCAGGAAAGTTTGAGGAGGCGATCGTTTTGATTCAAAGGGCCTTACGCCTTCAACCCAGCTATCCAAGCTGGTATTTAGGTGAGCTCGCTATGTGCTACTACTACGTTGGCAGGTATGAGGAGGCAATTAGATTAGCCGGCCAGTTGCACAGCCTGGCTAACAACCGACAAGAGAAATTCATTTCGTATTGGTATTATGCGATTTTGGCCATGAACTATATTAGGTTGGGCCGGGATCAAGAGGCTCGAGAGGCAGCAGTAGAAGTGCATCGGGTCTTTCCAGAGTACTCCCTAGAGTGGGACAGAAAATTTAGCGTCTACAAGGACCCAGCGCACTTAGAACGCCAACACGAAGACCTACGGAAGGCGGGGCTTAAGTGAGATGAAACGAGATACAATACGTTGTGGTTCTTGAAAATGCTGGAAGAGTGAAGACTAGCTTGCCATAAGCTTCAATCTGAGCAAATCCCAGTATACATCTGGCATTCAAAACCGGAACTTCGCCTTGGAAGCCATCGAGCAGAGTAAAAATCCTCGACTTGAGGTCGAGGAAACGACTCCTCACCGCAATATATTGTCTGCCGAGACAGTTGGTGAGGGTGAGGTCCTTAGAAACTGGATATTAAGGCAGGACTAATGATCTGTCGAACCACTCAAGTACGGCCCCCTTCTCACATACTCTTCAACCTTGAGTACTTGTAGTCAATATAGAAACGAATAATGTCGTCAAGCATTTCCTCGAGGGTCTTGTCTTCAAGAGCCGCCGCTGCTTTTACCCGCTTCCAGTAATCATAGTCCACCTTTATTTGAATAAACCTCCACCCCTCCCTTAACTTCCTCGCCTTTGGCCCATTAGTTGCCTTTAGCATTTCGTGCCCCCCCTATCACGATCATCAAATATATTAGTTATCTAAATAAATTAAGAAACATTAGATAGCACGATAAAACTAAGAATGCCACACATCGTCCCAGGCTAGAACCTTCTTAAGAAACTTGGCTTTCTTAGTCAACAAATATTTTTTAAAATAACAGAATAACGATTGAGGGCAAATGAAGGAAAGAAGGGAAGTGGCTAAAAAGACTCACTATTACCGAGACGGTCTGCGCTACAAGAGGGGGAGGCCCCTAAGTGATTCAGTGACCCTAAAAGGCTAACTTATATTTACTTTTTTGAGGGGGTCTCCCCTCTTTCCGATCTCATTAATGTGCACGGCGGCCTTCATGGGTGGTCAAAATGTAGCGGAACTTCTTGGTCTCGCGGGCTAATAGACTCAGTGTGAATTTCACGGTGTCCAGATCCACCTTCTCGTAATGATCAAAATCTCCAAGTTTTTTGATTTCCCAGTGTGAGGTCTTGAAATTGCGCTTTATCTCCACCTTGATAGGAAGGTCTCGCGTGTTCTTGACTTCGATCTCGAATTCCCTGACCTCGTCCCACCCGCTGATATTCCCCTTATTGTCGAAGAGATACCGGTCGGTCTTGTGGTCCATCAAAGTGGGCTTCACAATGACATTGGCCACAGCGCCAAGATTCAGTTCCACGTCCTCATTGACCGGGATGTATTTGAAGCGGGACTGTCCCTCATAAGAGAAATGACCCCCTTCACCCACGTTACGGTAAACTTTGAGTACGCCGCCCGGAATAGGTGTCTCTCCCAGATTGTGGACTTTGTCGTTTTTGAAACTGAGAAAACGCATCACCTGATTGCTGTAGCGTTCTTCCTCGTATTTATAGAGGTTAACAACGGGAACCGTGTCCACAGCAAAGCTGGGCAAACGTTTAGCCCAGCCATGAGGAATGGTTTCTGTCCCCTCAATGGTGTAGAGAAAATACTCACTAATCCCCTCTTTCTTGATCTCCTTTGGCCTGGCCTTCATTGCAACTTCTGCTTCCTGCATAGCACGTTTGGCCTCTTCCATGAGGGCTGCTCTGGGTGCTCGCACCCCGGGGACCATGGGAGGGGGCCCCGGGCGGCCATAGGGGTACTTCCGTCTTGCCAGATCGGCTATCCGATCGATGATGTTGATTTTGCCCACAATCATCCGGGTCTGTGCGTTTTCATAGTCTTCACCGCTGTTATTGGTGACTCGCACATAGCCTTTCAGATGCATGCCCTTTTCATCTTTGCTTAGGGTCCCCATGTAAAAGGCGCGCCAGGACAGACCGCTAGTGAGGTACGTAATCTCCACGGGCACGTTCCCACTGATCTGGCTCTGTAGATGCCAAAGGCCCAGGTTGCGCACCCTGGGGGGGAAGGTGAGGTCCTGGATATCAATGCTTTCACCATACATTTTGGGTAGCATTTCCAGACTGGTGGGATCAATGAGCGTATTGGCCCAAGAAAACTGAAGGCGGTTGAGACCCTTCTTCAAGGTGAGTGACCGACTTTCCCTAACCAACGTGAGGTCGGCTGAGTTGTAGATGGTCAATTGCACGGTGTCCCGTTTCGGGAGGATGACCAGATCTACTTTTGCAAGGGCAAAGCTGTGACTCAAAACAACAGCGGCAGTCGCCAAGAATATCCATTTGTATCTCATTTCCTGCCCTCCTCTCAGCGCACATTTCTGCGGTGGTAGTGCATGCTCAGCTCTCTTTTGCTGTGAGCAGGCAACGCAATCTCAAATTCCAGTGTATAGGCATCCTTTCGCTTGTATTCCATGTTGCACGCCTCCATATCCCACTGCCCGGGGATATGCTGAATCACGGTGAGCATGGCTGGCTTGTCTTTGAAGTTCTCGATGGTCGCCACGATGATCTCGTCCGTATCGTAGAGCACTATTCGGTTTTTCCTGTTGTGCCGCACATTAATCCGCTCTTCCCGCATTTTACGCTGCGTCACCACAATATCGCGGCTGTCCCCGATGTAGACCTCCATCTCTTCCCCCACAGGTACCAGCTTGGTATGGTCTTCGCCCAGGAAAATCGTACTTTTATGCCCATCCTCCTGAAACACCCGCACCTTTCCTGCCGCCAGGACTGATGAACCGAGGCCCATTTCCTTGACGTTTTTGATTCGGTACGTCACCGGGATGCCCACGTTCGTGTCCAGCTTCTCCGGGTCCCAGGGCAGCTTTCCCGCGTCAAATGTCCATCGCTTTTCAATCGGCACGTCAGCTCTGTTCAAGTAGAGCAGTTGTTTGGTTTCCTCGTGGCTGATACTTTTCTCAAAAACCTCACTCTCATCCAGAAGGACCAAAGCCCTTTCAAAATCCTCACCTGAAAAATTGCGGAGGACCAAAAAGCTTTTGAGATTCATCCGTGTTTCTTCCCTGTTCGCAAGACCTTTGTATGTAATCAGCCGATCGATAAAAGAGAGGAGATAGCTGATTCGAACCTTGACTTCGAAAGCATCTCGACTGTAGATTTCCCAGACCAGTGCCGCCTCGTTGGGAGGATAACTCACATTAAGCAGGGTAACCTCATCCGGTTGAGTAAGTACGGCCAGGCGGATCGAGTCCACATCAATGCTCACGCCTTTCCAAGAAAAGTCCACCTTGTTCAGCCCCTTCTGGAGCGTCAGTACACGTTCCTCCTCGATCAGAGTGGCCTTCGGATTATCAAGACGAATAATGGTCTTGCCTCTTTCGGGCAACGCCACCAGCTTGATTCGGGCGTGCACGGGGTTTCCGAGAAGGAGAAAGAACACTCCAAGGGCGAAGAGAACATTAATGGTCCTTTTTCCTTTCATCATTCCTGTCTCCTTTGCTAAGTTTCCATGTCACCTTAATCGAGTCAAAACTCGATTAGGGGTTATTCGTTAATTGTCGCCTATCACGTCTGCCGCCCAACTGAGTGCAGCAGACACAGTGGGGAATCCAATCGTGCTTGTAAGCAGAATGATAGAGTGATAGATCTCGTCAGGCTTTGCGCCCGTATTTAGCGCCCTTCTCACGTGGCTGTGTACGGCGCCTTCAGAGCGTAACGTGGTTGCCGCTGCCAACTGGATCAGATGTGCGGTTTTTTCATCTAGGGGCCCTTCCTGCCTTACCACTTTACCCAGTTCCTGCACAGAATCCATGAATTTCCCATGTTTTTTAGAAAGCTCTGCATACCATTTGGGTGTTTTTCCCTCTGCCATGACATCTCCCTCCTTTCACTTTATTGGTTTAGACATGATTTACCCTATCGTTGCATAAAAAACATGGCAAGGGATGGTTAAAAAAAAGAATAACAAGGTTTTCAGTTTCATCAATGCTCATTTTTGGAGTCAACAAATCGTGAGATCCAAAAAGCCTGGAAAAATTGCCATGTTTTTTACCC
>DAOVAK010000394.1 GCA_030671095.1 Deltaproteobacteria bacterium
TCCCGGGGTGAAGCTCTCCATGACTACATCTCCCCGCTTGATCAGCCGTCTGACCACCTCTTTGGCGGCATCCTTTTTTAAGTCAAGGCAGATGCCGCGCTTGTTGCGGTTGACAGCGGCATTGTAACCCCCGCTGATAGCGGCCCGGAAATGGTCACCGTGGGGATGCTCAATTTTGATCACTTCGGCACCCATGTCAGCTAACAGCATAGTGCAATATGGACCTGCTAAGGCATTGCTCAAATCGACAACCTTAATATCCTGCATTGTACTAATAGTCCTTTTTTAATCGGCGGCAATCTCTTAAAGGAGGTTTCCACCAAATCGTTTCAAAACTGCGCTCATCTGCCTTTGTACTCCGGCTGGCGTTTCTCTGCAAAGGCCGCCGGTCCTTCTTTAGCATCTTCAGTGGTTCTCAAAATCTCGGACATTGCCTGTTCCAACCGAAGTCCCTGTTCAAGTGGCAGACTCTGTGACCTTATAGCCAGTTCTTTTATCGCCCGCACCGCCAGGGGGGCGCAACTACACAGATCTTGCGCATACTCCCCCGCCGTATCCATAAGCGCCTCTTTGGGGCACACTTTGTTGATTAAGCCGTAACTTAGGGCCTCCTGAGCCGAAATTCTCCGACCAAGAAGAATCATTTCCATGGCTATAGGATATGGCATCTGCCTTAGAATACGCTGTGTACCGCCGTTGGCTGGCATGAGGCCACGCTTGACCTCGCTGAATTCAAAAACAGCATCCTCGGAAGCGATACGAATATCTGTAGCCAGAAGCAAGGTCATGCCTCCGGCTAGACAGTACCCATTAACCGCCGCGATGACCGGCTTCCAGACCTCCAAGCCTCGGTTGAGTAGTTGATCTTTTTGGGTCAGCCAGAATTCATATTTTTCTGCCTGGCGTGGAATTGTTGACTTTAGGTCGATGCCGGCGGTAAAAGCCTTGGTACCTGCACCAGTGATAATGGCAACCCAAACGTCTGGATTGTCCCGTACATCGCACCAGGCCTCCGAGAGCAATTGAAACGTCTCCGAGTCCATAGCGTTCATAACTTCAGGCCGGTTGATGGTAATGTAGGCCACCTTATCTCTTACTTCATATAGAAGTTTCATCGATCAATTTCCTCTCCCAGATTGAATATTTTCACCCAAAAACCTTTACCGGCCAGAGCGCTGAACCATGGCAATAATATGCTTGGCTACGTTGTACAAGAGCGTGCTTGCTGCGTATGTATGGCTGGATCACTTGTACCAAACGCCACCAAAACAAAAATAATTGTCGTCAATCACCATTAGGAAGGCTTGAAGGGGAATTTTTTATCAAGCGAGCCAGCGTTTTCTCCTCTTGTAACGCTTCACATCCCGGTAGCTCTTCTTCCCGATATCTGTCAGGCCTAAGTAAAATTCCTTTATGTCCTCGTTGTCCTTGAGGGTTTGAGAATCTCCATCCAAGACCAGGCGACCATTCTCCATAACGAATCCGTATCCTGCAATCTGAAGGGCCATGGCCACATTCTGTTCTGCCAGGAGTATGGTCACCTTCTGCTCTCTATTCAGCATGCCCACGATAACGAAAATATCCCGGACCAGCAAGGGAGCGAGGCCCACAGATGGCTCATCGAGGAGCATTAGTTTGGGGCGAGCCATCAGAGCCCTGCCAATGGCTACCATTTGTTTTTCACCCCCGGATATATATCCAGTTTTAGTATTTCTGCGCCCTCGAAGCCCCGGGAAATAGTGGTAGACCATCTCCAGGTCCTGCTTCACAGCTGCTTTCTGGCGGCGGCGGGTGTAAGCGCCGGTGAGGAGATCCTTTTCAACAGTTAGATGCTCGAAAAGGCGCCGGTCCTCCATGACCTGGATGACACCTCGCTTCACCACCTTAGCTGGGTCCATAAGATCGATCCGCATGCCATCGAACTCAATTGTTCCCTTTGTGACCTCGCCTCGCTCAGCTTTGAGCAGGTTGGAGATGGCTTTGAGCGTAGTGCTCTTTCCAGCCCCGTTGGCCCCGAGGAGGGCTACTATCCCCCCCTCGGGGACCACCAGCGACACTGCTTTCAACACCTTGATCACATGGTCATAGGTTACCTCGATGTTATTTACAATGAGCAAAGGTTTTTCCACCACGATCAATACTCCCAAAAAAATGGTTTTTCCAGACAATACGTCTATTCACACTTTCTTGGCGTAATTCCTTTCTCTTTAGCATACTTGGCTGCGGATTTCTCGATCTCAGCCCTTACCAGGTCCTTGAATGGCTCTATCCAGCCACTGGCTTCAACCCACTTATTACCATCCCACTGCGTGACTATCATCACGTCGAAACCCTCATGATTTCGACATGAAGTCTTAACGGGCGGCATAAGGCCCTCAGCCCCCAGCTCCTTGATCCGCTCTTTGGTAATGTTCAGGTTCTCCAGGCCATACTGCATCTCCTCACCGATGATTGGCCGATTCCCGAACTTCTTTTGGGCTGTGAGAATGGCTTCAGTGGTAAGGATACCCTGGATGAGCCCCTTGTTATAAACGGCCGAACCCACACGACCATAGGAGATGTTTCCCTTCCCAGTATGATGAACTTCTTCAAGGATTTCCTGGATTACGGGGAAGCCTTTACCAACGCCGTGGAAACTGGTGGCCAGGTATCCCTTAGCAGCAGGACCGGCAGGCATGACGTCTTCCTCAGAGCCGCACCACCACACACCCAGCATACGGTCTCTCGGAAATCCGATCCTCGCTGCCTCTCTAATGGGCACTGTGCAAGAGACGCCAAAGTTACGACTGATGATCCAATCGGGCTTGAATCGACGAATATTGAGAAATATGGATTTCTGATCGATCCCGGGCCAGGGGACGGGGAAATGCTTGACCTCAAAGCCAAATTTCTTAGCCATGATCTCAAGGATAAACCTCGTCTCCCTTCCATAAGGGTGATCCAAATGAAGGTTCGCGATTTTGAGGCCCTTGAGCTTCTCTAATCCTCCCTCTACCTGGGCGATATAGCGAATCTTAGCCGTGCTCAGTGACCAGTAGTTGGTGACGAGCGGAAAGACGTATTTGAAAACCGTTCCGTCAGATGCATCGGCCCGACCGTAGCCAATGGTGGACAGAGGTATTTTGTCTTTTGTTGCCCGCTCGATCAAGGCATAGGCAACCGCTGTACTCCACGGTTGGATATGTGCAGGATTCTTTGATTTCACCCGTTCGTAACATTCAACCCCTCGAGCCGTGTTGTATCCTGTCTCACACTCCTCAAACTCGATCATAACTCCATTGAGTCCACCTTTAATGTTGACCAGAGTATACCAGTCTTCATTACCCCCAGCCTGTCCGGAGCCTCCCGCCTGGAAGGGACCCGTCCTGTAAGCGAACAGAGGTATATATTGTTTGGGGGGCTCTTTCTTTTTCTCTGCGGCCATTGCTTGACCCGAGACCACGACCATACTGGCTACTAAAACCATAGCAAAAAGGCTAAAAATTAATTTACGTCCCATTTCATTTCCTCCTCTCTTTTAGGTTAATGGATAATGATTAATAAAACCCTTAGCCTCAAATAACCAATTAACAACTCAACATCTCACCAGGTTAATAGGGCATAGGCCACGCCCGTAGCTTACCCTTGATAATCAGCCATAGCCTGGCCAGCCCATAAGGCTCGACGATAAGAAAAAGGATGATCAGCCCACCGAATATCATCAGCTCAAGGTTAGTCAAAATGTCAGATGGAACGACACCCGCCGTCATTCTCACTACCCGGTTAATATAGATAGGGAGTAAAACCATGAAGCCAGCGCCTAAGAATGAGCCGAGGATGCTTCCCATCCCACCTATAATCACCATCCCCAGGAGCCAGAAGGACAACAGGAGCTCGAACTCGGT
>DAOVAK010000729.1 GCA_030671095.1 Deltaproteobacteria bacterium
ATGGGAACGTCTCTCTTTCCATTGACCGCAATAGCTTTCAGATTTTTGGAACCCATGACAGCGCCTGCGCCTCCGCGGCCGGCTGCGCGTTTTCCGCTGATGATACAGGCCATCCGAACAGACCTCTCGCCGGCCGGGCCGATGCAGGCAATCTCGAGCCGGGGCGTGCCAAGTTCCTCCTTGATGGACTCTTGGCATTCCTCTGTGGTCATGCCCCACAGATGGGAGGCCGCTCTAAATTCAGCCTCTCCATTTTGGATCGACAGATAGACAGGCGCTTTAGATCTGCCCTCTATGATAAGGCCATCATATCCTGACCGGCGAAGCCCAGGCCCGAAAAATCCACCTGCCAGGCTCATGAGGATGGTCTCAGAAAGGGGGGATTTGGTCATCACCGTGTATTTGACACACCAGGGGGCTCCAGTGCCGATCAAAGGACCAGCAAGGAATAGGAGCTTGTTTTTTGGGCTAAGGGGATCCGTGGAGGGCTTTAACTCATCAAAGAGGATCTTGGCCCCAAGGCCCCTTCCACCCAGAAATTTGAGAACGAGGGATTCATCAACCCCTTCCTCTCGAACTTCCTGTCGAGAAAGGTCAACCCTGAGAAGTGAAAAGATGGAATCCCCCATGCTGTAAAGCCTTCTCCACTTTCCGTTGGGCAGTGAATTGAAGTATTATTATTTATGAACGGGTACCTTAGTGCTTCGGTTCGCAAATACGGTGACGTATTCTTAAGAGCGTGACGAAACTCTCTGCTCACTCAGCACTAAGTCCTGAGGACTTCGACTGAGCTCAGCCGAAGTCTGAATAAGTTCGTCATGGAACTTATGAATCGAAGGACTTAGCACTGCGGTTCTGATAAAATCGTGCGTGATGCACTAAAATGTGCTCCCCCAGACCACGGATTTCTTCTTCTTTGATGCCAGCTCAGCCATCTCCTCAAGGGGGCCGAAGTCCATGCATTTGGTCATGCAATGGTGAACACAGGCCGGCTTCAATCCTTGCACAACCCGATTCATGCAGAAATTGCAGAACTCGGTGGGAATGGGCACGTATTCGATGACCCCCCTGCCATTCACATTATAGGTCCGCTCCACGACACGAATGCCCCACTGGTCCAGATTCAGGTTATGCTCCTGTTTGCAGGCCATCTCGCAGGCATGGCAACCGCTGCACCAGTCATAGTCTATGTAGAGTCCGTATTTCATAAGAGGCTCTCCTTCTGATAAATCCCCTCTATCCCCTCATCCGCCTTGTAGACCTTGCACATGATGGATTTGTACTGCCCCCCGCCAAAGCCACACTTGGCCTGAGTTCCATCCGGGATCAGCGTATTGATATTCACTTCCCAGAGGCCATAGAGGTCTTCAGGCTTTTTTTCTGGAAGCCACCATCCGTGCGGGGACTGAACCACCTTCGGGTGGATCCCATGAAAGTATCTCGCCTTTCGCTTGCATTTCCCATGGGGATTCTCTAGCCAGACCCAGTCCCCATCATTGATCCCAAGGGACCGTGCCGTGTCCGGATGAATTTCCACCACGGGATGGGGCTCCAGTTCCCTCAAGGGCTTGATGTTCCGATGCTCTGCGTGAAAGTAGAGGACGCTCCGCCGCCCTGTGGAGAGGATCAGAGGATATTCTTTGGCCAACTCTGGGGTGCTGTAAGGGCTCATGTGAGGTTCTTCGTAGGAGGGAAGAGGGTCGTAGCCCATCCTTTCCAAATGGGTTGAATAGAGTTCCACCTTACCGGTAGGTGTGTTAAAGCCCGGTTTCCCATCCTTTCGCAACAGGCCTTTCTCATGTCTTCGATAGGGTTGCGTCGGATGTCCTTCTGGTGGAAAGACCCAGCCCTTCTCTTTCAATTCGTCGTAATTCATGCCAGAGGGTTTCAGGAAATCATCGTAGAGCTCGCGCAGGTTTCTCCATTTCAGGTTGGGATTAAATCGCCTGGCCATTTCAAGGCATATCTCTTCATCAGGCTTGCAATCGGGCACATCAATGGACTTCTGCATGGCGTTCAGCGGCGTCCACCAAGCCCTGATGCCATCGCGCTCCGCCATGGAGCCCGCCGGAAGGAC
>DAOVAK010000814.1 GCA_030671095.1 Deltaproteobacteria bacterium
CACGATGAACTGGTCGTATCGCTGGTTTAGAGACAGGAGAAGGCTTTCCATAGAAGAAGTTGCCGAACATATGATTAACATGCTTTTTTCAGGTATTTTGAGGAATGGTGTCCTGTACGATACCGACAAGAGCATTACACGGTAAGAGACTGTATAAGATAGACATAAACAATTCCCTCTCCTGAGTCCCGCCGAGAATTGTGGCGGGACGTTGCATAAAATCGCGAAAGCGATTTTATAAGAGGTAAAAACATGGACAAAATTGAGACCCTACGCCAAAAAAAGAGAAAAATCATCGAGGGGGCAAGCCATGAGGCAAAACAGAGGCTTTTTTATGACAAAGGGATGCTGCCTCCTCGTGAGAGAATAGACAAACTCCTGGATGCAGGGAGTTTTTTTGAGCTTGATATGCTCGCTACCCATCATTCCCAGGATTTTGGGATGGATAAGAAGGAGATTCCTGCCGAAGGTGTCATTACAGGCTTCGGGGAGATCAACGGCAGAAAAGTCTGCGTCTATGCCCAGGATTTTTCGGCGTTGGGTGGCACGTACGGAGAGATGCATGGGAAAAAGATCTGCGCCCTGATGGATACGGCAGCCGAAGCTGGTGTGCCCGTGATCGCCATTTGCCACTCCGGAGGATTGAGATTGCATGAAACACTGGGGCCCATGGAGATGTTTGGCCAGCTCTTCAAAAGGAATAGCATTTATTCTGGTGTGGTTCCCCAAATCTCTATCATTCTGGGCGTGGTGGCTGGGGGGCAAGCCTATTCTCCAGGCCTTACCGATTTCATTTTTATGACAAAAAAGAGTGCCATCTACATTGCAGGTCCTGCCTTTGTGAAGGCCCAAACAGGCAAAGAGATCAGTGACGAGGTGTTGGGCGGGGCGGTCATGCACGCAGAAACGAGCGGGCTGGTGGATGTTCTGAGAGATACAGAGGAGGAAATACTTGAGGATGTCCGCAGACTCGTGGATTTCCTACCGCTCAGTTGTCACGAGCCTCCTCCTTATAGCCCAAACGATGATGACATAAATAGGTGTGCGGATGAGCTATATCAGGTGCTCCCCCAGGAATCACAAAAACCCTACGACATGCACCGAGTGATTCACCCGGTTTTCGATAATCAGGAATTCTTCGAGATGAAAGCTGGGTTTGCAAAGAATATGATTACAGGTTTTGCGAGGCTTTCTGGACACGTTGTGGGCGTCGTTGCGAATCAACCAAACCATTTGGGTGGCGTGATTGATATCAAAGGCGCCGAGAAAGGAGCACGGTTTGTTCGGTTCTGTGATGCCTTCAATATCCCCATCATTAGTTTTCAGGACACCCCGGCGTATCTTATTGGAAAAGAAATGGAGCAAGGAGGGATGATCTATAAAGGCGCCAAGTTGCTCCATGCCTATGCCGAGGCCACGGTACCCATGGTTACTGTTATTGTCAGAAAGGCGTATGCAGGCGCCTATATTGCCATGGGGAGTCAGTATCTTGGCGCTGATTTCGTTTACGCCTGGCCAGGGGCCGAGATCTCCAGTGTGGCCCCTAAAACGGCTGCTAGCATCATATTCAGGAAAGAGATTGCC
>DAOVAK010000775.1 GCA_030671095.1 Deltaproteobacteria bacterium
CCTGCCCCTTCCAATCCTTGTATCCCAGCAAACCGGATCTCCTTTTCTGCATCCATGCCAGAGGACAAAATCCCCCAGGTTCCACTGCATTCCAGGATACGTATCCTTATGAAATCGCCTCTTTTTGGCTGGCCATTTGGTCATATCTAGTCCAAAAAGCTCTCCAAATCCAGGGAATTTCAAAGGCTCGAAATAGATATTTCCACGATGCCGATATGCGATCTTAAGGTCAAGGAGACGTTCTATAATCTCGACGGCCCTGTCAACGTTCTCTGAGGCTTTGGGAAGGTAATCCGGAATCTTCATCCTCAGGAGGTTCATTTCCTCCATAAAATCCTTGATATTCACCTCTGTAAGACCTTTAACGCTCATTTTTCTCTTTTCAGCCTCTCTAATGGCCTTGTCCTCGATATCGGTGAAATTCATCCCCCTCTTGACCGCATAGCCCGAATACTCCAAGTATCGGACCAGAACGTCTTCAAATAAAAAGGTCCTGAAATTTCCGATATGAGCCCTTTGGTAGATCGAGGGACCACAGGTGAATATGTTAACCACTTTCTGGTCAACCGGCCGAAATGGTTCGATCCTTTTTCCAAGGGAGTTAAAGAATTTCAGCAAGGTCCATCCCCCTTTCTATCTATTCCTTGTCGCAGCTATGAGAGTTCCCTTCCCAATGCATGTAATAATAATGTAACATGAATCCTATGATATCTTCAAAAGGCCACGGCACCCCTATAGATAAAAAGGCAGGCGAAAATTTTGTATGGGATCAAAGCGGCGGTAGGTTAAGCGGAAAGGCTAAAAGACACCTTTTACCCTCGATTTGGCCATACCACAAGTGCCGAAAAGGAGTGATAGATTGTTGCCCTGATCCCCTGGAGCAAACATTCTTTTCAGTGAGCGAAAAGGGTTTTGGGCAACTGATCGTTAAAGCTTGACCCCGATCTGGAGTCATACTCCTTTAGACTTATGTGATTAAATCAGTAAAAAAATCCCTAAGTACTTGATTCTTATAATCATTCCGTTGTATAATGGTTGGACCGCAAACCACTATACAACGGAGGTGAACCATGTATACTCCTATGAACCCCAGACAGTTCCGTCGGCGTTTTCGCACAGAGGGTGACTGTCTGAGGTATGTCATCAGGCGCAAATGGCCAGACGGCTTCCGCTGTCCTCGCTGTGGTCATAATCGCCCCTATCTCATTGAATCTCGCAAATTGTATCAGTGTGCTCATTGTGGGCATCAGACCTCGGTCACTGCCCACACTATCTTTCATAAGACTCGAAAGCCCTTGAGGGACTGGTTTTGGGCCATCTTTCTTGTAGCCACGCGAACCACGGGCTCTTCTGCTCGCCAACTCCAGCACGATCTGGGCTTATCCTATCAGACCGCATGGACCTGGTGTCATAAAATCCGAAAAGCCATGGAAGACCGCGACATGCGCTACACCCTTCAGGGGATGATTGAGCTTGATGATACCTATATCGGTGGCAAGAAAAAGCCCGGCAAACGGGGTCGCGGTGCTCGTAGCAAGGTTCCCGTGATGGTAGCCGTGGAATCCCTCCCCAAAGGCTGCGGCCATGTGGCCTTACGGAAAATGGAGCCCTTTTCATCCCAGCAGACAAAGAGCTTTCTCCATCAGAAGGTCTACGATGATTCCATCATCATCTCGGATGGCTTGTATCTTTATCGTTCCTTAGGCCAAAGCGTCAATCTCTGTCAAATTCCGCTCACGAACGGACAAAGGGCCATCGATATCCTTCCTCATGTTCACCGGGTCATCGCACGGCTCAAGACCTGGATCAGAGGGACTCACTCCCATGTCTCCAGCAAACATCTGGATCGATATTTG
>DAOVAK010000390.1 GCA_030671095.1 Deltaproteobacteria bacterium
TTTAACTGGAGTACTGGAATAGCAAAGAAAACCCATCACTTCAATACTCGTAACATTTTAGCCTTTTGAAACAGCCGTGCAAAAACTCCCCTAAAATTTTCTTCCAGGAAAATTTTAGATAACGCCCCCGGTTCCCGGGGGCTTCTAAGCCTCCCGAGAGCATTCGGGAGGCGCTTTATAAAATCCTGCAAGGGATTTTATTGACAGAACATCGCCCTCAGAGCTGTCGCGCTTTGTGCGCCATACTTAAGGGCCGTGCGCAAATTTTTTGGCCCCTCCAGAGAATGCTGCTTAGCCCAGGCGCTTTTCAAACCGCTAAAGTATTACGAATTTTCCTTTACCCTCTTTAACGCCTCCATCACTGCCCTTTTCGTTAGAACCCTAACCATCTCAGTACGGTATTCCTTGGACGCCCTGATATCACTAATGGGACGCGCCTCCTCGGCTGCAACCTCCCCTGCCTCCATAGCTAGATGCTCGTCAGTCTCTTTGTTCAAAAGAACTTCTTCTGCCCTCAAAGCCCTGATGGGTGTTGGGGCCACGGCCCCAAGGGCGATCCTTGCTTCTTTGCAAACTCTCTTTCCTCCATCCAGCCTCAAACTGGCAGCTACTCCAACAAGGGCCAGGTCCATCGCGTTCCTGCGCATCAACTTGAAGTAGGCGCCTCCGGTGTTCTCAGGTGGATTGGGTATGGAGACATGGCTCAGAATTTCATCAGGGTTGAGGACAGACGCCTCAGGTCCTCTAAAAAAATCTTCAACTAATACGGTCCTTTGACCATTTTTTCCAGCCAGTGTTACTGAGGCTCCCAATGCCACCAATGGGGGCGCAGTGTCTGCAGATGGGACAGCACTGCAGAGATTTCCTCCTAGGGTTGCCAAACTTCGTATTTGAGGAGCCGCTATCACGTTTACGGCATCCCAAAGCGTGCCAAATTTTTCTCTGACGATTGTTGAGCGCTCAAGTTCACCCAGTGTCACCAAACCACCAATTTCCAGACCTCTTTTCTTATCGTAGTGTATATTCTTCAACGCTTGTATGCCTTTAAGATTAATGAGATGCTCAGGGAGAATCTGTCTTTTTTTCATAGAGACCAAGAGATCAGTCCCACCGGCAAGTACCTTGGCTTTATCACCATGCCTGGACAAATGATCCAGGGCCTCACCGAGTGATGTGGGCGCATGGTACTCAAATTTAGGTAATCGCCTGATAAACATTAGTTTCCCTCCTCTTTCTCCCTTAAAGCCCGGAGTATCTTCTCTGGGGTCATTGGCAGATCCTTGATCCTGACCCCCACGGCATCGTAAATTCCGTTGGCAATGGCTGCCAAAGTAGAACAAGAACTTGCTTCACCAGCCCCTTTCGCGCCAAATGGACCGTATGGGTCATGGGTATGAATATGTTCCACAATCGCCTCGAGCGGGACGTCCATGCTCGTTGGCTGTTTATAATCTCGCCAAGAGTAATTAAGCGCCTGCGCTTTTTCATCGTAATGGGATTCTTCCATGAGTGCGTGGCCTATCATATGGGTGCTGCCTCCCAGGACCTGCCCATCCAACATGAGAGGATTGATTGGTTGTCCAGCATCGTCGCCGTGGGCCGATTTCAACAGGGTAACTTTTCCGGTTTCCCCATCAACTTCCAACTCAATGGCCGTGGCGATAAAATCCAGGCCGTGTGCTAAGTTGCCTCTACCTGTCTTCCAGTCCACAATATCAATGTCTGTGGCTGCCCAGTAACCTCTCCCGTAAAGGGGCTTTCCCTCCTCATAGTAGGCTTTCCGTACGGCGAGGAGAAAGTCGATCCCCTTTTCAGGATTCCCTTTGACAAAAATGCGCTTGTCTTTGAATTCAAGGTCGTCTGGGTTGGCCTCTAAAAGCTTTGCAGCAATGTCAGCGAGCTGCTTTTTAAGATCTTTGGCGGCAAGTATCGTGGCATTTCCATCCCAAAAGGTACAGCGATCCCCGAACATACCAGAATCAAAAATAGTTGTATCTGAATCGCTTACCCCTTGCGCCACATCTTCAAAGGGTAGACCCAATACCTCTGCAACCATTTGGCAAAAAACGGTGTTGCAGCCCTGTCCAATCTCAGTCCCGCCGTGGGTCACGATGATTTTCCCATCTTCCACGAGTTTAAGCGTGACCGTGGAGCCGAAATGGCCGCCCAATCTCGGGCCGGAGGGATGAGAGGCACAGCTAAAACCAATCCCCCGCCCCTTGGGTCTGCTCTTTCGGCTCTCTTTCCACCTGATTATCTCGGCAGATTTCTCAATACATCTCGGAAGACCAGAAACATCCACCACGATCCCATTAGCCGTTGTCCAATTGTCCGTGACGGCATTAACCGTTCTAATCTCTACAGGGTCTACACCAATGTCCTCACCTATCATATGCAACAGAGAATCCAAGGCGAACTGGGCGAGTACAATTTCTTGCCCCCTTACCGTGCCGCATGGAGATCTATTTGAGTACACCAATTTTCCGTGATACTTGATGGCAGGAATCTTGTAGGGAATGTTTAGGAATGCACCAAAATAGTAGATGTTAAAAGGCCCGATACCGCAGATGGGACCTCCCTCAAGAGCGCACTCGGCCTCAAGCGCTGTAATTGCGCCGTTCTTCTTCACGCCGAGTCTTAACCTGGCGTTCATGGCGTTTCTTTGTCTGTAAGCGGCTAACACTTCGTCATAATTCAAAACAATCTTTACCGGACGCCCTGTTTTCTGAGCAAGCTTCACCACGGCAAAATCCACATCAAAGGGGTCATGTTTCCCTGAGAAAGCGCCACCAACCAAGGGATTGACAATTCTCATCTTGGACAGGGGGATACCCAGTCCGCGACACATATGACGCCACGTGATATAGGGGCTTTGCTTGGAACCCTGAAGAAGAATCCTACCCGTGGGATCCACTTCGGCAAGGCAGGCATGAGGCTCTATAAAACCTACTGTCACACGTTGGGAACTAAACGTCTCCTCCCTTATATAGTCTGCCTCTTTGAATCCATTTTCCACCTCCCCAAAATTAAAATCTGAAAAATAAGCGAGATTGGTTTCTTTGAATTCGTTGACCGGCGGCGCATCTGGTTTCAAGGCATCCTCAGCTGTTAAGACCACTGGCAGTTCCTCGTAGTCCACCTTAATGAGATCAAGGGCTTCTTCTGCTGTATCCTCGTCTACGGCAGCTACCGCGACTACACCTTCCCCAAAATGATGAACCTTGGTGATGGGCATGGGAAGCTGATCTCTCGTGTCAGGCCGAACACCATAGGGCTTTCCTGGGAAATCTTTTCCTGTAATGACCGCCATAACACCAGGAAGGGCCTCAGCCCTTCTGGCATCAATGTTGAGTATTTTGGCATGAGCGAGAGGACTTCTTAGAATTTTCCCATGCAACATACCCGGGGCAAAGAGATCTCCCGCATATCTTGCTTTACCAGAGACCTTGACCCTTCCATCCTTTCTTTCGACTGATTTGCCCACAACGCTCAGTTCATCCATTTCCGTACCCCCTTCTTTTACTGAATCTGATGCAGTAGAGCGATTGAAATCAAAAGGACTCCATTGTTATCCTCCCCCGAGGGCGACAATCCTGATCGTCACGCTGTCCCCATCCTTTATAGGATGTTCTAGACCCGCCTCATAATCCTGATAAGGAAGACCATTAATCTCTACTTCCCAGTCGTACGGATCTAAAGCCTGGGCTCCTGGTTCCACATACTCTACCCGATCAGGTGACATGCTGGAGAGTTTCTCAAGAAATTCTCTCAACGTTATTTCAGACTGATTTATCTCCAAGCCTTCCTTATCTTCCAGGCCAGACACCACGAAATTAGACTCAATAAAGATCTTCATGGCTGTTCAACCTCTCTTAAGCTCCATAAGCCGGTGCAGAC
>DAOVAK010000590.1 GCA_030671095.1 Deltaproteobacteria bacterium
GAGCTTGTGCCCCATGAGAATGTGTCCCCAGATCATGCCCACGAGGCCCAGGGGGACTATCGAAAGAAGCAGAAGCGGCGAGGTCCAGCTATCCGTGACAAGCACGAGAACGCACAGGATAATTAAAATGCCGATAAAGGCTCCGAACTTGAGACTATTAAAGGTTTCCCGTTGGGTGGCCCGCTGGCCCTCGAGACGAATGCTTACACCAGGGAACTTGGTCGGGATCTGCTTGAGCATGACGGGTCCCAGGCTACTGATAACCTTGCCTGCTGTTGTCACCTGCTCGTCGATCTCGGCCGTAATAGCCACGGCCCGCTTTCGATCCAGGTGTTTGAGCTCAGCCCATCCCCTGGTTTGTTCTATTTGGGCTACACTGGGCAGTGGAACACGCAGGGGACTACCCTCGGCGGAATGAATGAGAACGGTCAGGTTCTTCAAGTCCTCCAGACTTTGCCTCTCCTCTCCCGAAAAAAGAACCCGGACCTTGACGTCGTCACTGCCTTCCTGAAAACTCTGCACAATAACCCCGAAAAAGGCGTTCCTAACCTGTTGGGCGAGAGATGCAGCGCTGAGCCCAAGCCGTTGTCCTTCCTCGCTGACCGATATGGAGATTTCACTCTTTCCGGGTCTGAGATCCATCTCAATATTGGATACGCCGGGAACAGTTGCGATATTCTTCATCAAGAATCCGCCGGCTGCTTTAAGGTTTTCCCATGTATTGCCAACGAGACGGATATCAAGCTCTTTTCCCCCCACACCACGCTCAAGCCTCGAAAAATTGAGTGAAGTGATGCCGGGTAGGATCTTTGTATTTTTCCGCCAGGCCGATAGGATCTTGTCACTTGTTATGTTTCGGAGTTCGGCATCCCTCAACTCCACCTGGACCTGCGCAATGTGCCCTCCCCTGTCCGTATCAATGGATGTCTCTCCAAACCGGACCAGAATCCGCTCAATGAGCGGCTCTTTTCCGGTAGGATCTCCAAGCTTCTGCTCTACCCCTTTCAAGGCTTCCTCAAGTTCGACAACCATTTTCAGGGTCTTGTCGACCCCTGTTCCAATGGGATATCGCACGCGCGCAACAATGCTGTTGGTATCGGGCATGGGGAAAAAGGTGAAAAGGAGACGCCCCCCCGCCACCATCCCGAAACTCAAGAGAATCATGGCAATGGAAACCCCGATAACCCAGTAACGCGCTTTGATGAAAATGACCGTGAGAGGTCCCACCACCTTTTCGACGAAGAATTCAACACCGGCCTCGATTTTGATCCTCAGGGGAAAGCCCTTTTTTTTCACGGCGTGATCCGTCCCCAATCCGTGTTCTATGTGTTTGGGCAGCGAAAAGAATGCTTCGATCAGGCTGACGAGTAGGGCTGCGACTACCACCCAGGGCAGTGCGCCCACGGTTCTTCCCAGTTTCCCGGTTACGAACATGAGAGGAATGAAGGCCCCGATCGTGGTGAGGCTCGAGGCCATGATGGGCCAGAACACGCTGGTTGCGCCTCCATAGGCTGCTTCAAATCCACTTTCGCCCGTTTTGAACCGACTGAAAATATTCTCCGAGACCACCACCGCGTCGTCGACAATCATGCCAAGGACGAGAATCAGTCCGAACATGGTGATCATATTCAGGGTCATGCCGGAGATGTACATCAAAAAGATCGTTCCCAGAAAGGAAACCGGTATGCCCCAGGTCACCCAGAAGGCGGTCTTGATCTCGGTGAAGAACCAGAGGACCAGAAAGACGAGAACAAGTCCCATGATCCCGTTTTCCAGAATAATATTCAGGCGGTCTCTGATACGGATGGACTGATCCACGAAAATATCCACGCTGATTCCTGAGGGTATACCCTTACGAAACTCATCAAGGTAGCGGTTGACGGCATCCGCAGTGGCTGCCGTGCCCTGGGTCTCGGTTTTATCTATTTGTACTATAACGGCCCTTTGGCCACTGTAACGGGCTCCGATCTCAACGTCCTCCCAGCCCCGGGTGATTTCAGCCAGTGTCCCGAGACTGATTTCCTGACCGTCAGCCCCCCGGCTTATGGGAATCCTTTGAAAATCCCTTGGGTCTCTCTTCTCTTCTCGGATCCTTAAAAGAAAATCTCCCCGTTCTCCGTGGATGATGCCGAGGGGAAGATCGAGACTGGCTGCTTTTATGGCTTCGGCTACCTGTGCAAGGGTGATACCGTATTCCCTGAGACGGGCTTCGGTCACTGAAATGAGTATTTCCGGGGTACGAACGGATTCAAGCGCAATTTCGGTGGCGATTCGATTTATTATCAGTTCGTCCCTCAACAGTTCGGCGTAGTGCTTGAGCGTCTGCTCGGTCACACGTCCATAGACCACAAGGGTTGCAACAGGGTCCTTGCGTTTTACTTCGGAGACGATGACGTCTTCAACACCTTCGGGAAAATTTTTTATTTTTTCGATTCGATCTCTCAACTCGATGAGGGCTGCATCGATGTCCGCCCCCTGAGCAAGCTCTACGGTCGCCATTGCAAAACCCTCGCCGGCACTACCGGAAAGGGACTTGAACCCTTCAATCCCTAAGCATTGTTCCTCAATCGGCCGTAACACTGCCTTTTCCACATCAACGGTTGAAGCGCCTTCATATCGGGCGGTGACTTTGATCATATCAAGCTCTGATGAGGGGAAGGTTTCCATCCTGATCCGTGATGCGCCCAGAATTCCAAGCCCCAGGATGAGGATCATCACCACATAGGCACCGGTCCTG
>DAOVAK010000793.1 GCA_030671095.1 Deltaproteobacteria bacterium
ACTTTGCAAAACGGCTGTCTGTTAATACCCCTGTGACGCCTCTCCAGCCTGCTGTAAAGCGTGAGGAAATATCAAGCCATAAGTTCGCGAATCTTCTCGTACGCATGGATCACGCGAACGGCAAGGTGGAGTTACTTCACGCCAACTCGGGGACTTCGCTGCTGGAAGGACCGGTTGTTCGCGTGGGGCGTGCGCCCGTCATGGCTGAATGGCGCAACTATCCGCGCTACAATATTAAATTCTGGGAGAATCCCCTGCTCCAGAATGGGAAAGTGATCGAATGCACCTCGTCGCTTATGTCGGGCGGAGGAGTTGAGTTCAAGATGAAACTCGACTATCCGAGTTTAGAAAAGAACCGACAAGGGGAATCGATTCTGGCTGATCTGAGGTTTCACGTTTCTCCGAAAGGATGGATCGATGTCGATTATGAACTGATACCGCAAAACGCCACTGGCAACTTCCTCGATTTTGGCCTGGCGTTTAAGCTACCAGGGGCAATGAAGTATCTCACTTGGGTCGGAGACGGCCCGTACAATTCCTATCCCGGCCAGACTGAGGCTGCTGAGCGGGGCATCTGGCACATGGCACCGAGACCGGCCACCGACCCTGAGAGCCGCTATTACGAAGGCAACCGGGCCAACGTGGACCTGGCCGTTGTGACGGACGGCAAAGGCAATGGAATTGGGGTGATCTGTGAGGGTTCAACAGTGTCACTTGAGGAAAGGGAAGGGCAACAGATTTTTTCGCAGGTGCTGCGGTCATCGGGCAAGGGCAACAAGACGGGGGGCATGATGACGCTACTACCGGTTAAGGCAGCGGAAGTGAAGAGCGAGAAGGGTTCGATGTATTTCATTCCACTCGAAGCAGGGAAGTGGCCGGTTTTGTTCGAGGATGTTCTAGGCCCGGTTGCTGAGCCGCACGCTCCTTACTGAAAGGTAATACATGATGAAGCAGAATAGAGTATGGGTCAGCTTACACATGTGTGTTGGATTGTTGATGGTTGTTATTGGGTCTTCTGTGGACGCGGCGGTGTATCGCATCGATTCGCAGGGTGACTTCGATTACTACAAAGAGACGAAATTCCGGCCGGGTGACACTATTCTCTTTAAGCGAGGAGCTGTTTTCAATGGTATGTTTTCTCCTGGGGGAAGTGGAACAGACAATGCCTCCATCTGTCTCAAGACCTATGGCGAGGGCCATAGGCCGATCATCAATGCGTTGGGGAAAAATACGGCCGGCATTTTTTTGAAGAACGTGGAGTTCTGGGAGATTGATGGGATTGAGATCACCAATTCTGACGGGACCGACGAGGATCAAGGAGCATTGTTTGGTATCTATGTGTTGGCCCGGGACACAGGCAAGACTCACCACCATATCCATATTACCAACTGCTATGTCCGTGATGTCAACGGGAAAGTTGCCGGTAAAGGCCGGGGTGGCATTCATGTCCATGTGGAGGGAGAGAAGCCAGCGAAATTTCATGATGTTCGTATTGTTGGCAATAGGATCGAGAGAGTCGGGGGAGTCGGGATTGGTAATAACTCCCCTCATGCGAAGGTGCTTTTTGATACTGAGGCAGAGGATCAACGCGCAGACTATTTCTGGACCAAGGTCTATGTAGCCGGTAATTTCATAGACCATACGGGCCGGAACAGCATCATAGCGCGTGTTAGTGAGGATGCCGTATATGAGTACAATACTCTGGCAAACAGCAGCCGCTACAGCAC
>DAOVAK010000531.1 GCA_030671095.1 Deltaproteobacteria bacterium
TCAAAAAACCCTGATCGTCTATGAGATCCAGGCACCACTCTGGGACATGGCCTTTCATGTTCACAAGAGACACATCACGATGACGCTCCAGACAGTCTTTGACAACCTCCTCGTTCTCCTCTTTAGAGATGGTGCATGTCACGTAGAGCATCTTGCCCCCACTTCGCAAGAGGGAGGCAGCTTCCCCTAGCATGCCTTTCTGAAGCAGGGCCAGCCGTTCGATGTCCTCTTCGTTCCTATTCCATTTCCCATCAGGATGTCTGGAAATCACCCCAAACCCTGAACAAGGGGCATCAATCATGATCTTATCAAAATTGAAATGAAACAGGGATGAGAGTGACCTTGATGCATCTGCCACCAGGTTCGTGATGCATTCAATGCCTAGGCGAAGCGAATTCCTGCCAAGACTTATCAATCTCCTGTGGCTAATGTCAAGGGCAAGAACCCGCCCCCGATCACCCATGAGTTCGGCCAAATGTGTGCTCTTCCCTCCAAGTCCCGCACACATGTCCAGGATATTTTCCCCAGGTTGGGAGGCCAGGAGATGGGATGTAATTTGAGCAGCTTGATCCTGCACCTGAAACAGACCCTCCTTAAAGGAAGAAAGCTCATCCGGTCTGCCCCTGAGTCCTTCCACTGTGATTCCCTGGGGGGAATAGGGGGTTGGCCTTGCTGTCATGCCCTCTTCTTCAAGGCGCTCCACCAATTCATGGCGGGCAAGCCGCAGAGTATTTGTTCGTATGATAAAACCGGGAATGCGATTTCCTGCTGAAAGAAGGCCTTCGGTGAAGTCTGCCCCCCAATCTTTTATCCACCTTTTGACCAACCATACAGGATAGGAATGAAAAACAGATAAGTAGTGGGCAGGATCCCTGTCTCGATCAGGAAGCCTGATCTCATCTCTTTTTCTGCATACACCCCGGAGGATCGCATTCACGAAGGAGACAACGTGTTTGGCACCGTGGGCTTTGCTTTGGTTCACGGCCTCGTTGACTGCAGCGGACTCGGGGACCCTGTCCAGAAAAAAGATCTGGTAAAGGGCAAGACGAAGAATGTTCAGGATAGGTGGGGTTATCTTCTCTAGGGGGAAATCGGAAGTCTGCTCTATGATCCAATCGAGTCGGAGTCGCCACCGTAATACACCTTGCACAAGGTGGCTAATAAAGGCCCGGTCTCTCTCATCCAATTGGGCATTGTGCCGGGAAACATCATCCAGGTAGGATCCAGAAAGAATGGGTCTATGAGACAGCCCGTTCAGCACGCTCAGGGCCAAGTTCCTTGGGGTCTCTGACTTCATCTCCCAAAAAAGTAATCATTCCCCTTTCAACCAGGTCGAGATCCACATCCGTGTCATAGCATGGGCCAAAGGGTCGATCGTTTAATATCCCAAAAACAGGCATGGGATAAATGTCCTGTATGCCGCTTGCCAGTTCACGCTCACAAGCCACTGCCAAGATCATATCAGGTTTCTTCTCCACCACAATCCTTCTGGCTACTGACCCGCCGGTGGCTACTGATATGGAGACATGATATTTTTGCGATAGCTTAACCAGGTTTCTTATGTTGCATTTACCACATGCCTTGCAGTTTTCCACATTGCCGGTAATTCTCACATCACATTCATGATTCTGTATGCAGTGGGGAAGCAGAATGAGGAGTTTCTCGGGCCGGACGCGCCTCGCCTCTGCCAGGACCAGTTGGTTGTTGATGGTGACAAACGCCCTTCTTACCTGATCCTTACTTTTGCCAACCAGGTTTCCAACCAATACCAATAAGGGAAATAGAAAACGAATAACGACGCCACGAATGCGGCGGTTAAAAAAGAGATTTTTCCCACGGATAATGGTGAAAACCAGGGTAAGCCCACCACCAATCAAGAAAAGGACGACTGCGGCGAAAACGATCGCCATGATAATGGGAAGCCCATGGTAAATATTGGCAAAGCCCACATAAGGGACCAAATAGAGCAAGCTAGCTATAGCCACCAAGGCCACGCAGGTGAGCAGGAGCAGGAAGATAAATGTCCGCTTTTCAGACCCTTGGCCATTATTCCGCTCTTTCTCTTTTTTCATGCCTATGGAGTGTAAAGTATCCACGCCCTCAATTCCACCTTTAATCTCCGAATATGGTCCCCTCAGGCAATGGGAATCCCCGCAAAAAGTCAGGGATAGGTAGTCTTTTTTTTCCGGGGTACTGGATCTCTCTGACCCCTATCATCCCCTGCCCTGTGTCCACGTGAATAGCGTCTTTTGTATGTCTTACAACTCTTCCCGGCACGCCGTCAAGTCCAGCCTTTTCAACGACCATCGAGGAAAAAAGTTTTATCTGTTTGCCTTCCAACAGGGTGTAGGCGCCAGGTCTCGGATCGAGGGCGCGGATGAGGCAGGATATTCTCGTTGCGGGTTGTTTCCAATCCACCAAAGAATCACGCCTCTCGATCTTAGAAGCATAACTGGCCAAGGAATCATCCTGTGGGGTCTCCTTGACCTGACTGTTGGTCATATCGGTGAGGGCCTTGATGATCACCTGCCCAGCCAACAGTGAGAGTCGGTCATGAAGTTGTCCGGATGTCTCGTCCTGAAGGATAGGGAGTTCTTTCTGAAGGAGTATAGGGCCCGTGTCCAGCCCTTCATCCATGCGCATGACTGTGAGACCTGTCTTGGATTCACTGTTGAGGATAGCCCATTGTATGGGCGCAGCGCCCCGATACTTGGGGAGAAGGGATGCATGAATGTTAATGACTCCCCAGTCGGGTATAGTGAGAAGATTTTTTTTGAGGATCTGACCGAAGGCAACCACGATGGCCAGGTCGGGCTCCATTTTTCTTATCTGGTCGCAAAAATAATCATCCGATGCCTTTTGCGGTTGTAAGACCTCAATCTGGTGCGTGACGGCCAATTCCTTTATAGGGGAAGGGATCCGTTTCCTCCCTCTTCCTTTGGGCCGATCCGGTTGCGTGACTACAGCGAGTATTTCATGACCCT